>CAUJKL010000012.1 GCA_963204995.1 Planctomycetota bacterium
TCCCCGCGCACCATGAAGGCGGGGTTACAAGATGCAATCTACAGAGGCGGGGTAAGAAGCGGGATAGCGGCGGGGTCAAGTCGAGTCAAATAACTCGACTCGCGCGCCGATTAAGCGGGCTGGTTAATCTAAGCCCTAGGATTCGCCTTAGCCAGTAACGTGGCCAACCTGTTTGAGACTGGTGCGACGTGGCTGGCGAATCAGCTGAAGACGCACGCCAGCGCAGATGTCATTTACGTTCGCGGAGTCGACCAGATTCCGGTGAAAGCCACGATTGGCAAGACGGAGTTCGAGATTGATGACGGATCAGGCGTTGTGCTTCGGATTCAATCCCGTGACTTCCTAATTCACGCGGCAGACCTCGTGCTTGGAGGCACGGAGACACTGCCAGTCGCGGGCGACCTAATTCGTGAAGTGCAAGGTGCGAACACGTTTGTTTACGAGGTCATGGCTCCGGGCAACGAGCCGCATTACCGCTACTCCGATCCCTTCCGCAAACTCCTGAGGATTCACACGAAGCATGTGGCGACAGAAGGTCCTTAGCATTTTGGTTCTGCTGGCGACAACGGCCGCAACCGACTCGGTGCTCCATGCACAAGAGATGATGGAGTTGCCCGTCGAAGTGCGAAAGTGGTTTCGCAATCCGGACGGGTCGTGCGTGCAATGCTCGATCGGCATGTGCGGCACTTGGAACAACGTGCCCGCCGCCACGACGTTATCCGCGGGCCGAGAGAACCTTTGGTCTGCCGACATTTGTCTGCCGACGCTACTTGACGGCGTTCGCTGCCACTGCTAGCGCGCTCCCTGCTTGGAAGGTGTTTTCGCCGTTTCAAACCTGAATCTTCTTTTCAAAGGGTAGACTTATGCAATTATCGTTTAGACGTGTGACGTTGTTGGTGTTGAACGTGGTCATCTGTGTGCTCTGGGGTAATTTGACCGTGATTGCACAAGAGGAACCGTGGGATGATCCGTGGTACAACGAAGTCATGGATCCTTGGTTGCCCGAGTTCGGAACGGGCGAACCACCAACGATTGAGGATATTCTTGAAGACATTGCTCAGGATGTCGGCGAGTTAGTTCTCAACGATATTCTCGATGATCCCGAGGAGTTCATAATGGACCTTGATGATATTCCCGTTGTGGGTATTTTTATATTTCCGGAGATCGGCATCGAGCTTATTGAGTCCATGGAAGAACTTGCCGAAATCGTGGAAGATCTGTATGAGGATGATCCAGAGCTGACTCTCGGAGCGGGAATCGGGATAGCCGTTGGTATCGTGATCCTTGCCGAAGACTTCATCAGCGATGAGCTTAACCCGGCGTTGGAAGACCTAGGACTGCCCCCGATAACGTCGATTCCAGGACCCCCAATCGAAGTTAACGAAAACACAACCATTACACCCGTTTATAACATACCGGAAGATGATCCAAATAGTGTCGACTTGGAGGTTATTTATACTTATTGACCTGAATCTGAGACATCTTCGACTCGAGCTACCGTGAAGCCAATTGAGACCCAGATTCACCTCAACGTGGTGTTGTCGTGAGTTGTGGCGGCTAGCGACGCGCCCGCTGTGATGTGCGTTCAGTAAACTTCGGGACGCGCCCGCTTAATGTGTGCAAGAGGATTGGCGTGGTTGCCGCGGTGTCCTGGGGAACTTGTAAGTGTTTGGCCATAATGTCATATTGCAATCGCAATTCTGGGGAGATTCCATCGGTAGCGACACGTTCCTGGAGTATTGAAATTGCCGACTCCCTATCGCCTAATGCAGCGGTAGCTGCAATTCTGGCAACATGCCAACTTTCGTCAGGTTCCCCGTTGAGAATCGATCGAGCTCGTTGCACGAGCGCTGCGGCTTGCTCGCCGTTTCGAAACTGCTGCGCCGGGCAGGTCGAGAGAAATAGCGATGAGGCAATATGTACATCGTAGGAATCTGGAGCAAGCGTGAGTGCTGCATCGTAGTGAGTCCATGCTGAGTCGTAGTCGCGCAGACTGACACACACCGATGCCAAGACTAGACGAGCGTAATGCGATTCGGGCTGACGTTCGACCCAGTCTTCTGCTGGTTTACGAGCCAGCTCGAAGTCCTTGGTTTCAAGACGCGATTGAGAAAGCGCGATGCTGGATTTCAAGTTATCCGGGTCTAACGCGCCCATCCTTTCCGCCGCAGCGCGCGACAATGCATACTGTCCCGTCGCCTGATAGATGACGCGAAGGTTTTGAAGGGTCTTATACGAATCCGGGTTGAGCCGCCATGCAAGGCGATACGTCTCCAACGCTTCATTGAGAAGACCTTTCTGGGCCAGTAAACTGGCTTTCGCATAATAGGCTAGGTCTTCATTGCGAGGTATGCCTGCCGGGCACATCGCTATAAATGTATCGAAATCCCGCAATGCTTGCTCTGTTTGACCAAGATCCAAGTACGCGGTAGCTCGCCACAAGTACGGTGTTGCCACCGTAGCTGACAATGAAATCGCCCTCGTCGCGAAATCTATTGCTTCGACCGCCTTTCCTTGCTTTGAATAAATCATCGCTAACAAATCGCACGCGGCAACACAATCGGGCGATGCCTTTACAATAGCGATGCACTCTGCGATTGCGGTGTCTTCATCGCCGCGGGCCGCCTTAACGCGAGCCTCGCTACACTGAATGCGAGAATTAGTGCTGTCTAGCTGACCAGCAGTTTCATAGTCCTGTAGCGCCTCGTCGAACTGACCGAAGTACGAGTACACATCGCCGCGCGCTTCGTACAATCGCGCTTGCTCATGCGGATCGTGCCGCGATCGCGCGAGTTGGTCTGAGCACCTCTCCAAATACTCCCTTTCGCTAACACCGAAAAACTCTAGGTGCCGAAGTTCAGCGATAGTTTGCGCGTTGGGATCGAATGGAATCACATACCAGCTTGGGAGTTCGGCGCGCAATGATGAAGCGACGCCGACACTACACAGCAGGGCCACTAGCAGCGTGAGATCACGTACACGTGACAGCATACCTGTCTTCGATCGATACCCGCAACATTGCATGGTTGTATTCCCAAAAGGTGAAAGGGTTGGCTGCGTGAGGGGAGGAACCGTACCAATTAGAGCTGCATTGAGCAACGCTGAATCTTGCGAATCTGATTCGTGAACTGCTAGCAAATCCCATTGTTGGTGTGGCAGCCTACCTTCCGTATATCGACGCATCGAGTTGGCGAATCGCTTCGTGCCGATCGTCTAGATGTCGCAAACTGCCTCGCGATGCTCGGAGAATTTCTCGTTCCCGAGCACGGTATGTCGCTTCCTTTTCAAATGGAGTCCGACAACCGATTTGTAACAACATAACGGCGAAGAGGGTTGCGCGGAGAGTCACGCGGGGTTCCAAACAGGTATTTCGCCATTGGACGATACACAAGTGGGATGAGTTAAGAAATGCCATCCTTTGGATTTATCGTCGAAACACGAAGAATACTTGCACATAAGTTTCCGCCCGCTTCAGCGGCTGGAAGCTTACCAAGGGTGCGCTTAAAGAGTTGGAGATCAGTTTCACGTATCGCCACAAACGCGGTGCGGACACGATCTTCGACACACTGCTCGCCGCCTACATCAACGACACCGCGACTGAATTTGCTGTTCTCGACGCTGACATCACCGAAGCCGGTGCTCAGGGCCCGCGGGCGTTCTGCGAGGTGATGTCGCTCAACCTCACTCAGGAACTGGAAAACTCGGCTGAATATGAGGTAACGATCAAGCCCACGTATCACGAAGAGTCGGGGGCGTTAGTAGAACCCGACTGGTACGAAGTGCCGGCCGGTCCGTAATTCACACAACTATATTAGGCGCCCTCTACATGCCGACTGATCAAGAACGCCTGGCATCCCTCAAGCGAGCGCCTGCTAACGCCAATCCGATCGGCTTCGTTGCCATCCTGACCCGCGACCTGCGGTGGCTCATTGCCAAAGCGGAAAGCGGAGAGGGGAAAGCCGACAAGAACGGTTCCGCCCTCAGCTCTCCGCCTTCCACTTTA
>CAUJKL010000013.1 GCA_963204995.1 Planctomycetota bacterium
CTCCCTGTTGTTCTTGGGCACGCTGCCACATCGCCAAATAAGTCTGCAAGTGTGAGATATCAAGCAGCGGTGATGCGACACCATTTTGGATTCGTCCGAGCGCCACATGATCGAGCGCCGCTTCCCACATCCGTTGATCAAGTGCTAATTCGATGCGTTCGGCGCGCAAATCCAATAGTTGCTGGTCGTCGACGAGCGTCGCAGCCAACCGATCGATCTCTTGAGTCGCGATCTGCCAGTCCTGTTTCAAGCGGTGGCAGCGAATCAATCGCAAGCGACTCTCCCACCATAGCTCGTCCGGTACATCCGCCGGGCCTAATTGTTTGGCATGCTCCAGTGCAGCGCTGGCGGCAAGCAATCGGTCTGGGCTGCGCGGCGCGAACCCTTCGGCCTGTAGTTGGGAGGCCTTGACCAAATAGAACTGAATGTGCCCCTGCAACAAACGCAGTTGATCCTCCGACAGACGATCCGCCGAGTTAGGAGCTCGGCCGCGGGCCCGCACTTCCGCATCCACATCAGGTCGAAGCTTTTCCAGACGCGCGATCGCCGATGTGAGTGCATCGAGAGACTCTTGATTGACCGCTGCCGCCTGTTTCCACCGCGCGAATTCTTCGTAAGCGATCTCGCCGCGAGAGACGTAAGCCAGCGCCGCTTGGAATCGCACCAGCAGAACTTGTGGGCTATCGGCATGTCGGCGCTGGAAGTCCTCCAGCACTTCGTCTGCTCGACGCCAGATCCCTTCGCGATCTTCCCGCGGCGCGAAGCGAGACTGCTCGGCATAGACTCGGATCAAACCTCTGGCAAAGTCCCCTTGCGATTGCACATCGAGAGTTGCATCTTGCAAATGCGATTGGCAGAGGTGTTCGGCGAGGGGAAAGAGTCGCCGAGCAATCAGGCCGTCAAGCACCGCCAGATCTTCGCTGGCCACCGACAACGAACCACAGACAATTGCCACGACGTAAACGACGAACGACATTCCTATGCGGGGCCAGTGTGACATATCATGGCTCCTCGGCTGCTGCAAACTGGACCTTCGAAAATCCCACGCCACGGGCGATATCAAACACTTCGATCACATATCCGAGAGGAACTTGCGGCACCGGATCGAGCACCACTGGCAGATCGGACTTCGCTTTAGCAATTGCAGTGAGGGTTTGACGTAGCGCAACAAGGGAGTCCTGCGCAACGCCATTGACTTGCCAAGCGGGAGTGTTGTTCGGCCAGGAGATCTCGACGACCACCAACTCGAAGTCGATGGTTTCCGGGTCCGACTCCACGGCATTTCCAGTGCCTGTAGGTGGAGTCAGTTCACTGGGGAGCAGTTGTTCTGCCATTTGAAAACTCGCGGTCCACACAAAGAAGATCAGCAAGAGGAACACGACGTCGATCATCGGCGTCATGGCAACTTCCATCTGCTCACCCCGACGTGGATTGACCGCGGCACGACGCATCATCGCACCTCGCGTTGGTTATAGACAGCGAACGTGACGTTCCAGATTTCGGCTTGCGATGCGGCAAGCAGAACGGGCGCGACGTGCGCGTAGGGAACCGTGCGATCGGCGCGAATGCGTACCTCCAACTGGCCGTCCGCAGCTTCACGTGCAGTCGTCAGGCGTGGGACGAGTTCATCCGAGGGAATGGGTCGCCCCGCCAGAACAACGTGCCCGTCCGCCGTGATATTCAAGATCACGCGCGGGGCAAGTTCGTCCCACGGCTCTTCGCCCGTTGCCGCCACCGGGAGCGGCATTGGCATCTGAGCTTCTCGTCGCGCCAGATGGCTCGACAAGAGAAAGAAGATGATCAACAGGAACACGATGTCGATCATCGGAGTCATATTGAAACCGACGGCTGTGCGTGGACCATACTGAGGAGTTCGCATTAGGGGGATTCTCTGGGAGGAGCCACCGGCGGAGCAGGCGAGACGGGAACGACCGGTGCGGCGCGCACTTTGCGACGTTTCCAAGGAGTAAATACATGCTGAGCAGTGTAGGCGACTTCGGCCACGAGTTGGTCCAGTCGATTGCGAAAGATTGCAAAAGCGCCGAGCGAAGGGATCGCCACGAGCAGCCCGCCAACGGTGGTGATCAGCGCCTGATAGATCCCTTCGGCCAGATCCGCCGCACCAGCAGCTCCTTGCGTTGTGGCAACTTTTTGGAACGCAAAGATCATCCCTGTAACCGTTCCGAGTAACCCGATCATCGGCGCGATATTGCCAATCACCGAGAAGTACTCGACGCGACGGAATAATCTCGCTGCTTGCTCGGCCGTCGCGTCCTCCATCGCCTTTTCCATCGCTCCCCAACCGGCCGGCATTTCCGATAGCCCGTTGGCGAGAACGAATGACAAGAAGCTCGGATTTTGCTTACAAAACTGTTCGGCTTCTGCAACACGTCCCTGAGTGATCAGCCCTGTGATTTGCTCCGCCAACCCCTCGGGTATCAAGTCCGACGTGCGAATCGTCAGCAAGTGATCGATCGCGAGATAGACGCCTGTCATCGAGAGCGCCAAGAGCGATAGGAGGATTAAAAGGCCGACCCAGCCTCCTTTGAACAGGATTTGAAAGAATCCTTCCGCTTCCGCATTGTCAGCGCTCGTCGCATTCGACAGCGCGCCGGCTGTCGCATCGACTCCTGGCACGGGTGGAGCATCCTGCGCCAACAACAT
>CAUJKL010000014.1 GCA_963204995.1 Planctomycetota bacterium
GCGCAAGACGCTCGAGTCGATTTGGAAGTATTGCTGGGCGCCGGACGTCGGTCTGCAGAACGAGAAGCACACGCCGGAGCGATGGTTTGCGTATCCGGGTGAAGCCGGGCTGTTTACTTGCACGTGGCCCAAGAGCAAACATCTCGGGCCCAAGTCGACGCGGTATCGTAACGAGATTTGGACGGGCATTGAATATCAAGTGGCCAACCATATGGCATATGAAGGGATGTTAACCGAAGCTCTTGCGATATGTCGAGCCATACACGACCGTTACCACCCGTCGAAGCATAACCCGTTCAATGAGATTGAGTGTGGTGATCATTACGCGCGTGCCATGGCGAGCTGGGGTGTCTTGCTGGGCCTGTCAGGCTTCCAGTACCACGGCCCTAAACGGCACATCGGATTCTTACCGCGTTTCCAACCAGACCATTTTCGCTGCGTATTCACCGCAGCCGACGGCTGGGGAACCTTTGAACAACGGATCGATGTCGACCGACAGTGGGAGACACTGGCGGTGAAATGGGGAGCGGTACCGTTGGCCACTCTGCTGTTCGAACTGCCCGTCGGTAAAACGGCCAAGTCCGTACAGCTCACGCTGCAGAACGATCGCGGCTCGGGCGAGCCGTCGGAAACGGCCATCGAAGCGACGCTATCTCAGGAAGGGCGAAGTTTACTCGTGACGTTGGCTGAGATGGTCACAGTTGTCGCGGGACGGTCATTATCCATTGAGATGGCTTACTGAAATGGTTTGAGGATACCGGCGAATTCGATTCGAGAAGCCGAACACTGCGATGTCGGTTCTCAGCTGATAAACTACGACGTAGTTGCAATCGGGCAGTCTGGTCACTTGAGTTCTATGGTATGGGCAGTTTTGATGAAGAGTCTTCAACGCGTCGTATTGGATTCGAGTCGAGCGGGATTGTTCTGCATGCTTATCGGTGGCCTGAACTGCTACGCGCAGACAACGAGCAGCTGGCTTGGCACCAGTTCATCGTCGGATTGGTTCGACGATGACCATTGGACCGCCGGAGTCCCGAATGGCGCAGGTCATGTCGCTCAAGTACCGGGCTCTTCGGCCGTGCCACCTTCCATTGAAACAGCGACTCCGGTGACGCTCGGCCAACTCATCTTCGTTGGTTCTGGGGCGGCCTTGATTAATGGGGACGGGCGAATTATTTTCGACCAGCCGAACGTGGGCAGCGCCGTTCTTCGAGCGTCGATGCCGGAAGCGTCTATGGTGACCGCTACGCTATCGCCTCAGCTGCTAATCGGTACTGACGAGCAGTTGGAAATCGAAGTAGGGGGTGGCAGTACCGTCTCGTTGGAGGGTGGATTCGGTGCGAGCGACGGTCAAGTCAGGAAAAGCGGCGCAGGCCGATTGAACATCAATGCGGGGAGCCCGAATTGGAATGGCCTCATCAGCTTGGAGGGGGGCGCGGTCGTAGTCAATTCGCCCGACGCGTTCGGGAGTACATCTCAGGGAACCGTCTTGAATGGCGGCACTCTAACCTTGAACGCCGTCATTGCGGAACCGATAACTCTTGTGACCGGAACGCTCCTTACGGCGACGAGTCACCTAAACTTCGATGGCACTTTAACTCTTCCGGCGGCGAATAGTGCCCGGGTACGTGGTCCAATGAGACTGCGAGGTGGAACGACGGGACCTGGCGATCTGAGCATCGTAGCAACTTCGCTCGCAGAAACGGCGTCCGAAATCGCACCGTTAAACCACCAAGGAAGCGTAACACTTTCAAGTGGCACGACAACACGTCAATTTGCGAGCTTTCACGTCGATAATGGTTACTTGGGCACAACCGCGATCGATAACGTGCAGTTGACAGTGTACACACCGGGGGGGCTAGGCAGCCCGGCGAGCGGCACGACAGTCACTCGCGGCATGTTGCAGCTGCATGGTGCATCGCAAGAAAATGTCGCTCTTCGCGATAGCACGCTGGTGCTTTGGAGCGCCGATGAAAGCCTGGACGAATTACGATTTGCCGGACAGATTACCCTCAGTAACAGTGAATTGAACACCGACAGGCAATCTCGAGGCGCACAGAACTATGTTCTGGAGCAGCCGGTGTTTGTTGATGCGGGTTTCAATCGTATTGCGACGGAGCGCGGAGCATTGACGCTCGCCAGGGGGATCGAAGGAAGTGGCGAAGTCGTCCTGGATCCAAATTCGAACTTCCCGATTAATCTCAGCGGGCCAGTCGGAGAAGAAATCCGTCTGGAAATACGCTCAGGGTCGGTTTATTTGCTTGGTGATTTCGCAACTCAGCAAGATGTCTTGGTACACAATGGCGGTCGGATCGTCATTACCAACGACCAGACGCTGAAACGCGTTCGGACTGGGACGCTGATGCGAACGAGTTGCTGTAGCTCGTTCGGTTCCATCGACGTGGCCGTCGGGGCAACATTGACCGCCGGCCCCGTGGACCTTCATGACGGAACAATCCGTGGGTCGGTTCTCACTGATTCGGGGCTGCAGTTTACGGGCTTCCTTGGTGATCGGACCATCAGTCACCTTGATACGGCGTTAGATGTCCGTGTGTTGGCGGGAGAACTGACCGTGGATGATTCATTGGAAGGCCGTGCATCGACGAACGCATCGGTCGTACTGGAGCGGACGCGCGAAGCGTCCATCCTCGTTGCGCAGGGGTCGGTCACGGACGCTGATCTTTATCTTAACAATGGCTCCGGTTTCAATTTTGGCGGCGCCCTGCGGA
>CAUJKL010000015.1 GCA_963204995.1 Planctomycetota bacterium
GCCACGGCTGATTGGAGTTCATGGTAAGCCGGGGCTTCGCGGACTCAGCCCCCAGCCACCTCGTTCCCTGAAGTTATTTCCTGGACGATCCTTATGTTACAAGAGTTCGCCCTTTTCGACCGTTACGGCTTGCCCGCCGAGGAGAACACGATCACTATTGATTCGTACTCACACTATGCCGCCTCTAGCCGAAGCTTGAAACGCCGTCATCTCGGTCTTGCCAAGTTGCTCGCTCCAATACGACCCGAGACAGCAATGGGCCGATCCAGGTTCGAGAGGAGTAGGGCGGAAAAGCTGCCCTGTGGGGAAAGGGTGTTGTCGCGTGCCAGAATAATTGGCCGAAAGTGAGAGTTTTGTATCACTTTCGTTGCCACGCCGTAAACAGGGCTGGCTTTCGGAATTGAGGTTCGACCAGGCCTGCCCGCACACGATTCCCCAAGGAATTCAACGACCAACGCAGGGAAGCCACTCTTTGACGCCACACTTAAACTACGGCGAACATCGAAACTTACGTCACAGCGCAACCGGCTCCATCGATGGGCTCGTCGCTTTGCGGAAGCCGGGGCACTACTTATAATTCGTCCAGGTCGCGTATAACGTGCGACTTCCATAATTTCGAGTTCAACGCAAGGCACTTCGTGCAACAAGTGGTTGGGTCACAGCTGCGGAGCGGAAAGTAGCAATTATGTACCCCATCCAAAAAAGTCGAAGCAACCGTCGGAATGCCAGATCGCCACAGGCGAGTGCTTGGCGCATTGGCATTTATTTCCTGCTGTCCCTGTCTTCGTTGTTGCTGCTGGCGGCGGATGATGCACCGGATCGTGTGGCTGACTCGGCGAAAAATCTGCCCAAGGCGGCTGCCACCGTTGCCAGATTGATTCCCGTCCCGTTGCCGATCACCGGCAATGCCGATAGCAACTTGAAACGCATGATCGACCAGAGCATCGAGTCGACGGCAAACCAAGGTGATTCTCGACCGGTTTTGATTCTGGAGTTCCGCGCATCGAGCGGCGAAGGTGGTGCTGCCAGCGAGTTTGAACGATCGTTGTCGGTGGCTCGCTATCTGGCCAGCGACCGCTTGAGTGGTGTGCGGACGGTGGCCTATCTACCGGGGAGTGTTCGCGGGCATGCAGTGCTGGCCGTTCTCGCCTGTGAGGAAATTATCGTCGCAGCCGATGCCGAGCTTGGGCGTGCCGGTATCGGCGAAGAACATATCGACGATGCGATGCGGAGCAGCTATCGCGAGATTGCCGAGCGGCGGCGGACGATTCCTCCGGCCGTCGCGCTTGGCATGTTGGATAAATCGCTCGCGGTGACTCGCGTCCAGACACTTGATGGTGTTCGATATGTTCTGGCGGACGAACTGAAGTCGCTGCAGGAGAGCGGTGCCGTCACGTCCACCGAAGCCATCGTCGCGGCCGGAGACTTGATCAATTTCACGGGCAGCGAATTGAGACTGAAGTATGGCTTTGCGAGCCATATCGCCGACGATCGCAACGCGTTGCTCGCCGCGTTGGAGTTGTCCAGCGAAGCTCTGGAACAAGATCCATCGCTCGGCGGCGAGTGGCGTCCGATTCGTGTGGACGTCAGCGGAGTGATTAACTCAAGGAATGTGAACTGGCTGCTGAAGAGTACGCAAGAACAAATTGACAACAAATCCGCCGGCGTCAACTTTGTGTGTGTGACGATTGATAGCGCTGGCGGCTCGTTGGTCGATAGCCTTCGTGTGGCAAATTATCTTGCGGGCCTCGATCCCGCGATGGTACGAACCGTGGCATTTGTCGAGTCACAGGCTCGCGGCGACGCGGCCTTGATCGCGTGGGCCTGCGATCAGTTGGTAATGAAGGAAGATGCGATCTTGGGCGGGCCTGGTGCGGTCAACTTCGCAGCCCGCGAAATCTCCGAGCTGACGCAGGCCGTTCGCGCTCTCGGCGTCGAAACGCAGCGAAATTGGTCGCTGCCAGTGGCCTTGGTCGACAGCAAGTTCGAAGTTCACCGCTATACGAACAGCCGTGGAGAAACTCGCTACTTCTCGGCAGAAGAAGTGGCCGAGCAAGCGGACCCGACTCAATGGACGCGCGGCGAGGCGGTCGATGTTGCGGAAGGGCTATCGGGTCGCGAGGCCAGTTCCTTCGGCTTGGCTCGCCACATGGCTAATAACCTCACCGAGTTGCGGCAGCTATATCAGATTGATGAGGAACTGGAGGGCGTTAAGCCGAATTGGGCGCTTTTGGCCATCGAACGCCTCTCGTCACCACGGCTCGCAGCGACGCTGCTCTTGATCGCTTCGTTCGCATTTTTTATCGAGATATCGCAGCCCGGCGTCGGTGTCGCCGGATTCGTATCGGCACTCTGCTTCCTGCTCTTCTTCTGGAGCAACTTCCTGAACGGGACGGCGGCTTGGTTGGAAGGATTGCTGTTTGTGGCGGGCGTTGCCAGTTTAGTGATCGAGATCTTTGTATTGCCCGGCTTTGGCATCTTCGGATTCGGAGGTGGCTGCTTGATCGTCACATCGCTGGTGCTGGCCAGTCAAACGTTCATCGTGCCACGAAACTCATATCAATTCGAGCAGTTCGCGAATTCGATGATGATGGTTGCCGCCGGATTGGTCGGAACGTTTGTGGCGCTGCTTACGGTGCGCAAGTATCTGCCAGATGCACCGATCTTCAAACGATTGATGTTGGAGAGGCCCGACGAAGAGGACTTGGATGTCCGCGAGCTGTTGACCGATTATCGACACCTACTCGGCAAATACGGTCAGACTATTACGCAGCTGACCCCTTCCGGCAAAGCGCGTTTCGGCGACGAGGACGTGGATGTCATCAGCGATGGCGAAGTGATACCACGTGGAAGTAGAGTGATGGTTGCGGATGTACGAGGAAATCGAGTACTCGTTCAGTTCACCGACAAGGACGCTAGGGTATAAATCATGGATCCACTCGCCTGGTCGATCTGCTTGCTCATCACCGCGATTGCCTTGATCGCGATCGAACTGTTCGTCCCCTCCGGAGGTTTGCTAGGCTTTCTCTCGGCGGTCGCGGTCCTGGCATCAGTAATCGTCGCGTTTACGGCAGGTCCTCGAACGGGCTTGCTGATGCTGGTCGTGACGATCGTCGTCGTCCCGGCAGTACTTGCATCGGCCGTCCGCTGGTGGCCCCACACACCGATCGGTCGGCTGATGCTGGTGGCGCGTCCGGAACATCCGGATGATGTGTTGCCCGACACCGAAGAGTATCGCGGATTGAAATCGTTGATCGGCAAAGTTGGCAAGAGCAAAAGTAAGATGTTGCCGAGTGGCGCTATCGTGATCGAGGGTCGAACGTACGACGCGGTCAGCGAGGGAATGGCGATCGACGCTGGTGTTTTCGTCAAAGTCGTTGCGGTGAAGACGAATCGGATCGTTGTTCGAGCAACGGATCAGGCGATGACGAGCGTGCCTTTATCGTCGTCGAATGAGGCAGCGGACGTCCTCTCGCAACCCATAGATTCGTTGGGAATCGAGGGATTCGACGAGCCGCTTACTTGACAATCGTGCGCCGTGCCGGTTATCAACACGTACACAAAAGACAACCGTTTCCACAGTTCTTACGCAACCCGGCCTGCCATCTGGACGTCGAAAGTCATCGGCGAACCATCGCAGGCAATAAGGATAGAGAGATGCCTGTACTCGCCGCAGATGATTCTACGATGGTCATCTATGTGATTATCGCGTTCGGAGCTCTGGTCGTTCTGCTGGTGCTGTTTGCGATCTTCATGAGTTTCTTTAGCCTCTGGATTCAGTCGTTTCTGACGGGTGCTGGCGTGACGCTCTGGGATCTGATCGGCATGAAGTTCCGCAAGGTGAATTCGCAGGTCATCGTCAAAAGTAAGATCATGGCCATTACGGCTGGTATCGATAACAGCGAGATTTCGACCAAGGCGCTGGAGGCACATTTTCTCGCCCGCGGAAACGTTCCGCTGGTCATTCGAGCTCTAATTGCCGCTCACAAAGCCAAGACGATTGCCCTCACGTTCCGCGAAGCGACCGCCATTGACTTGGCCGGTCGAAACGTGCTGGAGGCGGTGCAGACCAGCGTTTACCCCAAGGTTATTGACTGTCCAGCGAAAGGCAGTGCTCGCACAACGCTCGACGCCGTCGCCAAGAACGGAATCCAATTGAAAGTCAGTGCGCGGGTTACGGTGCGAGCCAATTTGCAGCAGTTGATTGGCGGTGCTACCGAGGAAACGATCATCGCCCGTGTTGGCGAAGGCATCGTCAGCGCGATCGGATCGCAAGAGACGCATACGACCGTGCTGGAGAATCCCGATCTGATTTCCAAAGCAGTACTCGCTCGGCGTCTCGATTCGCAAACCGCGTTCGAGATTGTCTCGATCGACATCGCAGACATTGACGTCGGCCAAAACATTGGTGCCCGGCTCCAAGCCGATCGAGCTGAAGCCGACACGCGGGTGGCACGTGCTCGCGCCGAAGGTCGCCGCGCGATGGCCGTTGCCGCCGAGCAGGAACAAATCGCCGGGATCGAAGAGAGCCGCGCGAAGTTGGTCGAGGCCGAGGCCGAAGTTCCTCGCGCGATGGCCGATGCCTTCCGTAGCGGCAAGCTTGGCATCATGGACTACAACAAGCTCCGCAATGTGCAAGCCGACACCGAAATGCGGAAGGCCATTGCGTCCTCCGGGCAACGACAACCCGCTGGGACGAACAGTTAACCATTCCAGCACCGAAGACAGGTAGCAATCGATATGGCTGGCGACATTGAAGAATTCCTGCGGCGAGCCGCTCAGCGCCGAGCCCAGCAGCAACAGCCTCAGCCCCGACCGCCAGCGGCCCCTCCGAAGGCTCAGCGACCGAAACCTGCTCCGCCTCGTCCCGTGGAGATTCTCGACGCTGAAGTCATCGAGCCCGATGTGTCGCGCGGAAGTTCCGTCGAGGCACATGTCAAGGAACACATTCGCGCGGGCGTGTTCGACGAAGAGATCTCCCACCTGGGCGAAGATGTAGGCAAATCCGATGACCGGATGGAGGCTCATCTCCACCAGGTTTTTGAACACGACCTCGGCGCACTTGGTGCGCGAACGTCTGCCGCCGCCGATTCGTCGTTAGATGACGACTCGCCAAGCCAGCGACAGCCGCCGTCGAAACCCACGGATTTTTTGGCGCTGCTGCAGAACCCGGCCTCCATTCGACAGGCGATCATCCTTAGTGAGATTCTGACGCGTCCCTCGGATCGCTGGTAGTTCTCTCGCCCCCCGCTCGGTCGTTCACTCCCGCTGGAGCTCACCGGAATTGTGGTGTAACATCGCCACAACACAACGCGTTCACGTACAAATACAAGGACTTGATATTATGGCTCTTCGAATTACGCCTGCCGAAACGAAGATTGGTTGGATTGGACTGGGCGTGATGGGGTCGAGCATGTGCGGGCACCTGATCGACAAAGGATTTGCCGCGACCGTCTATACACGGACGAAGAGTAAAGCCGGCGAACTGCTCAAGAAGGGTGCCGCTTGGGCCGCGACTCCGCAGGCTGTGGCCGAACAAAGCGATGTGATCTTTTCGATTGTCGGTTTCCCGAGCGATGTCCGCGAAGTGATGCTGGGCGCAGAAGGCGCTCTGGCAGGAAGCAAGTCTGGCAACGTGCTCGTCGATATGACGACGAGCGAGCCTTCGCTGGCCATCGAGATCGCCAAGGCCGCCAAGGCGAAGGGCGTGCATAGCGTCGATGCTCCTGTATCGGGCGGCGACGTCGGCGCAAAAGAAGCCCGACTCTCGATTATGATCGGCGGCGAGAAGGAGGTGGTCGATGCCTTGCAGCCGTGCTGGGAAGCGATGGGCAAGACGATCGTGTATCAGGGCAGCGCGGGAGCGGGACAGCATACCAAGATGGTCAATCAGACGCTGATCGCATCGAACATGATCGGTGTCTGCGAAGCCTTACTGTACGCTCACCAGGCCGGACTGAATCTGGAGACCGTGATGCAATCGGTCGCCACGGGTGCGGCGGGCAGTTGGTCGCTGTCAAATCTTGGTCCGCGCATCATCAACAACAATTTCGATCCCGGTTTCTTCGTCGAGCATTTCATCAAGGACATGGGCATCGCCTTGGACGAGGCCAAGAAGATGGGGCTGTGTCTGCCGGGTCTCGCACTCTCGCACCAGCTCTATCTCGCGCTGCAAGCACAAGGCCACGGTCGAGATGGAACACACGCGTTGGAACTCGCTTTGGCTTCACTCGCGGGCGTCGATTGGCGAGATCGGTAGCGAAGTTCGTGTCGTAGCTTGACTCGCTGAGTCGAGATTCCTTGCCCCCAGATGCTCGACTCAGAGAGTCAAGCTACGTTCGGGAAATCGATCATCCCGACTGGTTGGCACGTCGTCGTTCACAGTAGAAAAGGCACGTAGGCTTTCCCGGATCGAGGACGCCGCAAATGAGTTCCCGCGACATTGAAGAAACTGCCGACTCTGCGTTTGCCTCCCAGGCGTCGGCCAGTGACACAAAGCCGCTGGGCCGGTTGCGCGATTACGAATTGCTGGAACAGATCGGCCAAGGCGGGATGGGAACCGTCTATCGCGCTCGGCACATGATGCTGAAACGCATCGTGGCGCTGAAAGTGCTGCCGGCCGAACGGATGAACGACAAAGAATCTGTCTCGCGATTCCGCCGCGAGATGGAAGCCGTCGGCAAACTGGTCCATCCGAACATCGTTCACGCCTACGACGCGGGCCAAGACCACAGCACGCACTATTTGGTCATGGAGTATGTCGATGGGCTCGATGCCGCGCAGCTTGTCAAGCAGTGTGGCCCGCTGCCCATTGCCGAAGCCTGCGAGATCATCCGCCAAGCGGCCGCCGGCCTGCAATACGCGCACGAGCACGGCCTCGTCCACCGCGACATCAAGCCGTCGAATTTGATGGGATGGACGCCCACGTCCGTCCCGATCGAAGTTCGAAAAGCACACAGTCCAATCCTCGGTCGGACGAGGGCGTCCAACCTACAGTCAAGATCCTCGACCTCGGCTTGGCCCTGTTGCACGAAAGTGACGTTGCCGTCAGTCGGGCTCTGACGACGACGGGCCAGGTCATGGGCACGCTCGACTACATGGCACCTGAGCAAGGCGACGACACGCACACGGTGGACATCCGCGCGGATATTTATGCACTCGGTTGCACGCTGTACGCATTGCTGACTGGCCAGCCGCCGTTCGGCGGCCCCGAATTCAGCACGCCGGTCAAAAAGCTGCGGGCCCACGATCAAAAGCCGCCGCCTCCGATCCGCCAGAAGCGCCAGGATATCCCGGCGGATCTGGCCGCCGTACTCGATCGCATGTTAGCCAAGAACCCGGCCGATCGTTTTGCCACTCCGCAAGCCCTCGCCGACGCCATCGCGCCGTTTGCCGCCGGTGCCGACTTAGCCCAAGTCGTCGGCTCACCTCGCCAGTCAAAATCAACGCCAACCGGGGCCACTCAAACGCTTCCCTACAGCAGCGCCACGGAAGCCACGGCCACTCGCCCGCCGCAAAGCGATCCCATTGCACCAACCATCGACCTGGCCAAGTCTGACACGAAGGCGACTCTTCCACCACGCCGCCGCTGGCCCATCATCGCCGCTGCGGCAGTCGGAGCACTGTTTCTCGTTGCCACATTCTTCATCCTCAACAACAACGACCGTCCGCCGTCCGATTCGCGAGAGCAAGCTCGAAAGAACGAGGTTGTCCATCCTACGCCGGACAGCTCCACTCTGGCTCTCAACTCTCAACTCTCAACTCTCAACTCTCAACTCTCAACTCTCGACATCCCGGAGCCTCCGCCGCTCGACGAGTGGCTCAAGGGCCGCGAAATCCTTACCGTCAAACAAGACGGCACCGCGATGTTCACCAAGATTCAGGAGGCCCTCGATGCGCTCAAGCCAGGGCAGGTTGTCGAAGTGCTTGATCGCGGACCGTATCAAGAAAAGTTAGTGCTAAACACTGCCGCAAAAGAAATTGGACTCGTCACCCGAGTTGCCACAATCATTCAAAACGACGACGTGACAAAAACCGCTAATCCACTTTTCCCGAACCATGGGCATTTGGTCAACGTTAGACATGGGTTTCGACTGGCCGGGTTTGTCTTCACCGGCAAGTTGCCTGAAGAATCGATTGCGTTCCATCTTCAGCAGCACCGCGATTTTGTCATCGAGAACTGTGTCTTCGCGACGTCGGGAACGCGACAATGCCGAATTCGGTCAATTCAATCGGAGTTCTATAACGTCGGCGAGGAAGCGACGGCATTCGTACGTGACTGCGTCATCGGCGACGAGATGTATTGTGGAATGTGGGATGGGAACAAGCGATTGGTAATTGTCCGAAATCACTTTCGCAACCCACACTATGTACATTTCAATATCGGGGTCGATGACGGACGAGGAAGGGCGCACTCGCTGTTCGTTCGAGACAACGTATTCGACTCGATCGCGGATTCTGGGATTCAGTTTGGCGTGCCAAGTGGTCCATTTAATATGGAAACGGTTATCGAACACAACACGTTTTTCACGCCCAAGGCAAACGTGCGGTTCAATAAGCGCATAGCCGACGGAGGGATCACTATTCGTCGCAATATCCTTTTTGGGTCGTTTGGCGTCGACCTCTTTGAGGGAACCCCGACTCAAGTGGAAGAAGCGAAGGCCCGTGTGCAAATGGAATTCAACGGCTTCACTCAAGATATCCGTTCGCCGAACAGTTTTCCGCCTTCATCAACGGATTGCGTTGACCCATCGCCGTTTTTGTCGGTCGACGTAAATGATGCCGACTATGCACGATTGTCCCCGGATAGCCGATTTTCAAATCTTGCTAATCGGTTGTCAGCTGCAAACGGCGAAAGCTACATCGGTGCCCTTCCTC
>CAUJKL010000016.1 GCA_963204995.1 Planctomycetota bacterium
GCTTCAAGCAGGTCGAGACGTTGGCCGGGAAGGCAAGTGAGAAGTTTGCTGTTGCTGGGGTAGACGTGTTCCCCGAACGTATCGCTATCGCGCACCAGCGAGTTGCGGAATTCTATGCTATTCGCGAGCTGTGGAAGGAGGTCGAAGAACAATTGTTGCTCGCATCCAGCGCGGCAACCAAAGACGTCCGAAGCCGTACACAATTAGTCTCGCTCTACGTCAAGTTGGGAGAGACGTCAAAAGCAAGTCGGATGTGTGAACAACTGATCGAGGTCGATCCCACAAACGCAATCGAGTACTTGTTGAAGCAAGGCAGTCTTTGGGTCCAGGTGGGGGCGTTTGACCAAGCCGAGAAAGCGTATCAAAGAGCTTGTGATCTGAGCCCGAAAGATGCGCGAGGGTTTGCTGAGTTGTCAGGAATCTACGCCAGCACCGGGCATGTCGCAAAAGCACGAGATGCGATCGAGCAAGCGGTTCGCCGAGATCCGCAGAACGAGCATTACCAACGTATGCTAACCCGATTTACCGAGGCAAGGTAATGCGCCGAATCATAGGCTTGGCATTCGTATGCGTTGTCGTTGCGATTTGGATTGCGACCCTTCTGCAAGGCCACAAGAGCAATCCTCAGGAAGCCAACGATAAGGATGCATTGAGTGTTTCGTATTCGGTTAGCTTGCGTGACATCACCGAAATGACGGGGATTACGTTTACGCACGACGATGCCAGCACGGGCGAAAAATTGATTGTTGAAACGGTGAGTGCCGGACTCGCAATGTTTGATTTCGACGGTGATGGCTTGGAGGACATTTACTTTCTGAGCGGCGCGGTTCTCCAGCGAAAACGTTCGGCTGCACGGCAGGGTAACTTCCTATATCGCAATCTAGGCGAATGGCGATTCGAAGACGTCACCGAGGTCGCTGGCGTAGGTGACACAAGGTACGGACTGGGCGTAACGGTGGGAGACTACAACTCCGACGGCGCACCAGATCTTTACATCACGAATTTCGGAGCGAATGTGCTCTATCAAAACAACGGCGATGGTAGCTTCGCCGATGTGACGGCTGAAACGGGTACAAGTGCAACCGGTGGCGTTGGAGCGGGAGCGTGCTTCCTGGATATGGATGCCGACGGTGACCTCGATCTCTACGCCGCTAAATATCTCGAATTCGACGTTAGTGCAAATGTCACGCGAACGATCAACGGAGTGCCTGTTTACGTCAGTCCGGAGAAATACAAACCGCTGCCCGACGTACTGTTCCGCAATGAAAGTGACGGCACCTTTCGAGACGTGAGCATCGAATCGGGAATCGCCGCGCACTGTAGTTGGGGAATGGGTGTTGTTGCGGTGGACTACGACGCAGATGGCGACACGGACATCTACGTTAGCAACGACGTCCGTGAGAGTTACTTATTTGAGAATGACGGAACGGGAGTCTTCAGAGAGGTTGGGCTGGAAGCGGGCGTGGCATACGACGCATTCGGCAACGCGCAGGGAAGCATGGGCGTCGATTGCGGGGATTACAATAACGATGGCAAGTTGGACTTGCTCCAATCGTCCTTTCAATTGCAACATGCAATTCTGTACGAGAATCAGGGGCATGGCTCTTTTGAAGATGTCTCTCACGCCGCTGGTATCGCAGCTGATACGTTTGCACAAGTAACGTGGGGCGTGGGCCTCGTTGACTTTGATGGTGATGGGTATCGAGATGTTTTTATTGCGTGCGGCCACCTGCAAGACAACATTGAACTGTACGACTCGAACGTGACCTACAAGGCTCGCAACCTACTCTTCATGAGCCGGGGTAACGGCACCTTTGTAAACTACACGGACCGCGCGGGTTCGGGAATGCAGTTTGCTTTCAGCAGTCGCGGATGCGCGTTTGGCGATCTCGACAATGACGGTGATATCGACGGCGTAGTGACCAATGCGAGAGAAAGGCCATCAATTCTCGATAACGAGTGCGATGCGAACCGGCATTGGATTAGCCTCTCGATGATCGGGCGTCTCGCCAACCGAGATGGCGTTGGAACTCGAGTGCAGGTAATGACTCAGGCGCTAACACAAACTGCAGAAGTGCATAGCGGACGCGGATATCAAAGTCACTTTGGGTCACGCCTTCACTTTGGACTTTCAGAACATACAGTAGTGGATCGGATTGAAATCCGGTGGCTGGGCGGTGGCGTTGATTCGTTCAGGGAAATCCCTGCGAATCGGAGATACATCGTGATCGAGGATCAAGGAATCTTCGAGATCGAGTGACCATCGAGACTTTTCATCACAAGCGAAGACCGCCCGCTTCGCGCGGCACCAAAGAAAAAGCCCAGCCTGCAGGTAATGCAGACTGGGCGTCGTTGCTTTTCTCCTGTTCGCGCTGTCAAAGACGATCGCGATCAACGAGTCGTTTAGAAGTCGCCAACAGGGTTCCCATCATCGCGGTCAGCAAGGAACTTCAACGTTGTCAGGTTCATGGTATCGCTCAGAAACCGAACGGAACCGTCTGTCAACGCACACATTGCTCCACCAGGATGTGCAGAAATCAGCGGGTTGTTCGGCCCGTGATTTACATTGATGCCACCGAGCGAGTAATTCTTCGTTCCGACCGGCCAGCGAATCGACGTCAGGTTGAACCATCGTTCCACACCTGTGGCGGTACTGATGGTATTGTTCGGAACAAAGTAAGTCTGCCCCGCACCCATCGGGAATCCATGCGGAAAGCTGGGAGTGATGTTGAGTTTCAACTGGCTGCCCGGCTCGAACACCCAGTCGGAACTCTCACCAATGATCATCACGTTTGATGTACCGTCTGTGCATTGGTGTATGCCGATGTTTTCCTGATTGATCAACATTCCACTGGAAGAGACGAATCCCGTGTTAATCTGGCTAATTGTCGAACCACCCGTTGGAGCGCAGCAGTTACAACAAGTGCGCTGCCGTGTCGGCACATAGTTACTGTTTGCGAGTTGCTCCACGGCACCGGAGATACCGGCATACGACGACATCTGCACTGCGTTATTGCCGGTATTGAAGTCCTCGCAAGGGCTCGATGGGCAATCGACGAACCCAAAGGGTTGGCCGAGTAGGTTAACCGGTGTACCTCGCAGATACACGTTTCCACCGGCGTAACCTTCGCGCTGCTTGTCGGGCGTAGTCGACCCCGCCGGCAACTTTTCTTCCCACGGCCAATTGTTGGCGAGCGCAGTTTGTTCGACATACGGCAATACCCGCACAAGCCAAGATGCGCCCCAGCCACCGTTCCGTCCACCAGGCCGAGTTCCCTGGGGGAATTTCTTATAGGTGTCGTGATAGTTGTGAAGTGCCAGTCCCAATTGCTTCAGATTGTTACTGCACTGCATCCGACGAGCTGCTTCGCGTGCAGCTTGCACGGCGGGAAGCAATAGAGCAACGAGGATACCGATGATAGCAATCACGACCAACAACTCGACGAGCGTGAAGCCACGCCGACCACGCCGATACCAAACTTCTTTTTTCATAACCAAACTCCTTCGTAATTGAAATAGAAACTACCGATTAGTCCGAACTCATCATCGACAAACCGCAACAGGGATAATTCACCAACGTGACCTGCGAGTCATAGAGGATTCCATTTTTTCCCGAACGGAAAAATGCACGTGGATAAGTCTGCGAACGAGCCACGCGCAAATTGGAACTGAACAATCGCGGCAAGTCAAGGTTTTACTGCCCGAGAATTCTTAAAGATTTTCTAGAAATAGAAGGGGCAACGTAGATTCTCAAAAAAGCCGGGCTCGATGGTCTCCGGCGGTCGACCGGACGTGAACGCCGTCAATAGTTTCGCCACGATTCGCGCGGATTCGCTAAAAAAGACACCGCGGCATTGTGAAATTCTCGAATGGGACCGTTCCTGAGTGGTGGCAATTGGGATTAGAATACCTCTGCAGCAACGAGTTTTCCACTGAATTAGTGCCGAGGTAACGACCAATGAAAACGTCTCGCAAGTGCCTTGTATGCGGAGTTCTCGCGGGCACGCTTCTCACCCAACTTGCGATCAAGATCTGTCTAGCGCACGACGAGTCGGGAAGTACAGCCGGTTGGACGCAGAACTCTCCGCGCGAGGAAATTCGCCCTACCTTTGAATTCTTGTCGAAAGGCGGACCTCTGCGATCGGGAAGCTTCGTAATCGAAGCGGACCAGCGCGAAGGGTTGTTCGGCTGGTGGGAGAAGACGTTCGAGATCGAAGGCGGAAAGTTCTATCGGTTCTCAGCAGTCAGAAAGGCTGATGGGATTGAAGTGCCGCGAAGAACTGCCGTGGCGCGAGTCTTGTGGCGCGATGATCAAGGGCGAGCTGTGTTACACGATGAGCCGGCTTGGGCTTCGTATCGGCCGGGGGAACGACCACGAGCGGAGCCAGAGTTCCCGGCGGATCAGGGCGTCGATGAGCATGGTTGGACGACCGTGGCTGGAATCTATCACGCTCCGACCGATGCCACTCAAGCCATCGTCGAATTATCGTATCGCTGGGCTCCGCGTGGACGTGTTGAGTGGTCCAACGTCGAGCTTAAGCAAATCGCGCCTCCCGAACCGCGTATGGTCCGACTGGCAACGATTCACTTTCAGCCGCACGCAGGCAAAACACCCGCCGACAAATGCAAACTGTTTGCACCGTTGATCGAAGAGGCAGCACAAAAGCAGGCCGATCTGGTGGTGTTGCCCGAGACGTTGACCTTCTTTGGAACTGGCGGCACTTACGCCGAGTGTGCTGAATCGATTCCCGGTCCGTCAACGAACTACTTTGGACAACTCGCGAAGAAGCACGACTTGCATATCGTGGCGGGATTGCTCGAACGGGACAAGCATCTTGTCTACAACGTGGCGGTGCTGATTGGGCCTGACGGGGAAGTCATTGGCAAGTATCGAAAGGTCGCGCTGCCGCGCGGCGAGATCGAGGGTGGCATCACGCCGGGCGATGACTATCCAGTGTTCCAAACACGGTTTGGCAAAGTCGGCATGATGGTCTGCTATGACGGGTTCTTTCCCGAAGTCGCTCGCGAGCTGAGCAATCGCGGCGCGGAGGTGATCGCTTGGCCCGTGTGGGGCTGCAACCCGCTGCTCGGCGCGGCGCGAGCTTGTGAGAATCACGTGTATCTCGTGAGTAGCACGTACACCGACGTCTCCGCGAATTGGACGATCTCGGCAGTCTACAATCACGACGGTCGACCGTTGGCGCAAGGCATGGAATGGGGCAGCGTCGCCGTGGCCGAAGTGGATCTGAACCAGCCGTTGCACTGGCAAAGCTTGGGCGATTTCAAGGCCCAAATCGCACGACATCGACCGCCGGTAACGCCAGCGGAGAAGTAGCGCCCTCGCGACACGGTACGGCTTCCCGCTGCCGGTCTGCCGTGCTCACTAAACGCTTGTGTAATGACCCCCGCGATGGACTTCAGCGGTACGGAGGGTCGAGCGATGCTACGGACGAACATTGGCGGTATCGAATGACGGAGGATGATCTATATCCTTTGCATCAGCTCTGCCTGTGTCTGAGCCAATGTAGCTGAGGTGGTGCGCTCGCCAAGTTTTCCACGGAGGTTTCCTTTCGTTGCTCACTGCCGAGCGATTTTTTTCGAGTTCTTGTGTTCCATCACCTGCTGAAAAAAACGTCAAGAAAACAATTGCAAACGCTTCGCCATCGGCAACACTGAGCCGCGCTTCGTCACGGGGCACGCATTTCTGCAGGTCGGGTTGCCAAGATTCTCAAGCGAACCGAGTTGTTCGAGAGGGAGCAGACGATGAGTAAGCCAGCGTGAAAAGGAGCGTGAAAAGCACTGTCATGGGGAAATTTGCGAATTGAGATGAGCGCGTACATTCAGCGCTACTACGTGAGGGTAGTTTTTTGAGGACTCGGTGTCTAGCGACTGGAAGGCTGTGGGCACGGCTCCGTCAGCATGAAGTGGTTCGTTCTCGCCACCCCGGTAGATATCCGAAGCTCGAAGGCTCCACACTGTCTCATCCGGAGTTCGAACCGCTGACAGAGCCACCCGCAAGCGGGTATCCGGCTTCTTTGACGGGCTGACTCAGCGCGTGACACATCACGTGAAGCAATGCGTTACAACGCCGATACCCTCGCTCTTCAAAACGATGTTGTCTGGGTGCCTCGCAGCACGATCAGTCAGTCAGAACTCCGAGCTTCGGACGTCTTCGATTCTACATCTTCTTCGATAGAAACTCCAAGTCGTAGCAGCAGTGGAACCATTAAATCGCCGATGCGTTGGACGCCGCGACGTTTCTTGCAAGCCAG
>CAUJKL010000017.1 GCA_963204995.1 Planctomycetota bacterium
ATCCGCCGGCACCGGCGGGAATCCGATCGCTTCTAGGAATGGTTCGTCGGTGTCGTTCAACAAGGCCAGACTTGGTCCTTCGTGGAATACCGTCGATGCCCACAACGTGGGAAATGCCGGCGGGGGATCGCCCCGTTTGGCGTATCCGGTACGGTAGGCCGGTATTGAGTGTCGAATCAGTTCCGCAGCCGACACGGTCAGATCCAGAGCGGCCCGCATGGCAAAGCGGCTGCCGTTCGTCAAGCGATTCGCCGGAGGATTCGTGTGGTTCTGAATATCGTGATTGCCAAGCCCCATATTGTCGGAATGCACCATTCCGAACGTGTGAAATGCTTCATGCGCGACGGTGATGCCGCCATAGACGCCGGCTTGGGCGTCGGTCAGTCCAGCGAAGATATTGTCGATCATCAATTCGAACGAACCGGTCAAGGCGTTGTCGAACAGCGAATCAAAGATGTACGCCTGTTGTGCCTGACCGTACTTGTCCTTGTTGGTGACCAGCTTGTCACCGAACGCGTTGGACATGAAGTCGACACCCGTAAATGCCCGCCCCAATAATTGATCCTGGTCGAATCGACCGTTGCGGTTATAGTCGATGTAGTCGCCCGCGACGTCTCGCACTCCATTGCCGTTCAAGTCGACATTCTTGGCGGGATCAAACTCACCGGCGTCCGCCATCCCGTTGCGATTGAGATCGATGTACTCGCCGGGTGTCTCCAGATAAATGCCGTCGTTATCGATGTCGCCCGCCTCGCCCACCTGCGGAATACCGTCTCCGTTCTTATCGAGATATTCGTCGTCGGCGAAATTCCAGATCACGCTCAAGGCGCGTTCGCCGACCGGTGGAGAATCGCCGTCGACAACGGTGATCACGTTTTGGGCGTTGACTCCCAGATTCTGAATAATGGATTCCAGATGCCGTTTGATGCCATCGTAAATTGCATCAGCGGAGGCTTGGCTCTTGCCTTGATTCTTGGCCGCATCGACGGCCGCCACCTTGTTCAAATAGATTCGCGTTCCCTCCTTGCCTTTGCCTTGAACCGGAATTCCGGAGGAACTCGTGTACGGTAATCCATCCACCGTAACCATAACGTTCATTTGCGCGGATCGGTCGCCATTCGCTGCCGGATCGAACTTGAGTGCGATGTTCTCGGCCACCACGGTGTCGCGGAAATCGGCCGCCGCCGCACCACCGAACTGAAAGAACGGCAAGGGTGCCCCATCCAGTTTCATCTTGTACTCGCGAGCCGTAAAGAAATTGTTCGTGTGGACGGCATCACGAAACTTCAGTGTCTTGTCAACGCCGTCTTCATCTGCCTGATCGACGTACAAGTACGGCAGGACGATACGCGTATCTGTTTGTGTGGAACCGTCAGCAAGCGTCACTGTTTCGACGACACGGATTTCAGACCCGTAGACAAAGTCCTGGTCCAGAGGCTTGCCGGCATTTACTTTATCCAACAACGATTGAAGAGTCCGCAATTTCGCGGAGAGGTTCACCGCCGCATCGCCAGCTTTGAGTACGATTGGTGCCAGTCCTGCTTTGAGTCCGCCCGTCGTATCATAAAACGAATCAAATGGACCCTTGACGGTGATCTCGACGACCCGCTTCGGTTCGACGTCACCCGTGGGACACTGATGATCTCCCACTTGCTGCCCCGCTCCTGGCGGTGGTAGGAACGTCATGGAAAGCGTATCCGATTGGCCGGTGACGAACAGCTGTACTTCGACGACCGGCGGATTGACGATATTGACAGGCTCGTTTCCCTCCGGCGTGCCACACGACGCACTCCAATTCAACGGCGGTGTGATGTAGTGCCAGCCCGGCGCGACGATGCCGACACCGGGATCGGAAACCAGAATCGTACCGCCGTTGCCGTCGTCCACGACCTCCATCGTGCCAGTGGGTATAAACATCCCGATGTCGTGATCGAACGAGAACAGCGCGGCGTGTTCACCGAGAGGCAAGTGATCCAGATTCGGGAACGTGATCGGGGCCGGGATGTCGAAGTTCGTCGCTCCAGGAGCCTGGATCGAGATCACCAATTGCGGATCGACCCCGGGCGGCAGCGGAGCGGGAAGACGAGAAGGCGGGACGGGAATGATGACGGCTTGCGTGGCGGCGGTTCCCTGCGAGTCGACGGCTGCTCCGGGCGCAAACGTCACTTGTACCTTGCTCCACTCACCGGCATCGATGTTCGGAAACATGCCTTCGAGCTGGGACATCCCCGCATTGCCGAAGCCGACGTCGGTGGCTTGCGAGTTGGACAAGGGCGTGATGTCGGCGGTGGCCATGGGCGGGAGATAGACATTGAATGGCACGCCAGCCATGTTCAGTTGAATGCGTTGGCCTGGTACGGTGTGAAACGGCTTGCCGACGCTGGGGTACATCGTGCCTGGCGGCGCGTTGGTGGCCGTCGTGCCGTCGACGTGGACAAAGAATTCAGGTGCCGGCATGTTCTCCAATTCGAAGAACCCGTGCGCGTCGGTGACGACGTTGGCTTCGGGAAAGGCGTCGATGCGAATCGTCGCCCCGACCACCGGAATGTTCGTTCCTTCTTTGGACTGCGAAGGCGTCAGGTCGAGATCGTGGTCCAGGAACTGGCCCCAGGTGACCGCGAGATCGGTCAGGCCAGCGGAGTTGATCGAGTTGCCGGACTGAGCGGCCAACGCGTTGCTGATGGCTCGCGGGCTGGGCCGATCTGCACCGCCGGGGGTGCCGATGCCGTCGCCGAAGCCGACCGTGTAATCGGTTCGCAACGGCCAGTTGGCTTCCCCTAAGTGCTGTTGGGTCTCGTTGTTGCCGTAACCGTCAAAGGAACGCAATTCGGTGGACGTTCCAGAACTGCCTCCAGGGCCGGGCCCGGCATTAGCCGGATTGATCGTGAACACGTTCGCCGGCAGCCCAGTCACACCGCTGTTGCGCGCAATCACGGACGAGAGCATCGTGCTGCGAATGGCCGCGAGTTCCTCGTCGCTGAATTGCCCGTTCTCATACCAGAAGCGATCACCGTCGCGCGAACGGAGAAACTGATCCTGAATGATCGCGGCAAAGAGCGGGCCGACGGTTGCACCGGCCACGTGATCCTCCGCCAATCCACCCACCCACACGTCAATCTTATTGACGTCGCCATAGATCGCTTGCAAGGCCGCAGCCGCAGTTGCATTCGACGTGATCTCCGCGAAGCTCGTCACTCGTGCCAGCCCCCGGTCTTCACGCGCCTGGTTGTAACTCGGCAAGCCCAAGTCGCGACCGCGCTGGATGTTCATGGAGACGAGATCGAGTCCGCCTGCGCCGGGTGGGCCGAACAGGAAGTTACGCAAATCATCGACCACCTGCAGGTCGAATTCTTGGGCGCGGCCAGCGGCCATGCCGCGCAGGTAGGCGTCGATGCCATCGTCGCGGAGTGGATTGGGATTGAAGAAGGCATCGCGAATCATCAGCGGGCCGCCGGCCAGACTCTGGCCATTGGCGTCCAGGCGTTGGATGCTTCCCGATTGCAGCGTGTGTCCCAGGCGATAGGCGGCTGTCGAGAAGAGCGCGCTGATGCTCGGATCGACGCCGGAGTCGTAACCCGTATAAGCCGGTAACGGGTTCGCCCCGAGGATAGCCGGTAGAAACTCCTGATAGGTAATCTGCTGGATCAACGCTCCGACCCAGCGGCGCGCAGCCTCGTAAATCTGGTCGTCGGTCCAGCGGGGATGAGCTGCTTTGACTTCGTCGGCGTAACGGTTATGCTCGCGCAGCCAGAGCGTGTGCATGGCGGTCAAGGTCGGCACTTCTCCTGCCCGCACGTCTCCCGCCACGGGCATCATGGAGTTTGGCATCGGCCCTTCGTTAGCCATCTCGACGAGCCCATTGGGGAACGTCTCGGCGTCGTTTCGCGGCAGGTGGTCGCCGACACTGGTCTTCAAATGGCCGGTGCCGTCCAATGTCCGTAAGGCCCGCGCGCGCACCTCGTTCGAGCCGTACACCATACTGGCGTCGATGAAGCTGGTGACGTTGTTCAGAAACTGGCGGGGATTGGCGGTGCTCGTTCCGGTCCCCGGCTCCACGACAGCTCGCGTGAACGGAATTGTCTTGCTCCCCGTGCTCATCGGATCGAAGTCTGGATCGCCCGTTGGGACCGCGATCGGCAAGGACTCGCGCGGAATGACATTCGCTGCATCGTAGACGTAACCGAACAGCTCGGTCCCAGTGATCCGTGTGAGCGGCAGGGTGCTGAAGTCGGCGGTGGCGAAGCCGCCCGGTTCGTTGTCGCCGTCGGCGTCCAGCAGCAGGCCGTCGCGACCCATGATCTGATTGCCGTCGACTTTCACGCGCACCTGCGTCGAAGCGGGGAGCGGATCGTCGTAGAAGAACGTCGCAAATCGCTCGGTGCTCGACACGATGATCCGGCCGGAAAGTTCCTGCCCCAGCGCGATCAGCTTCAGCGATTGGGCAGTCACCGTCGTGGGATCGACTGGCTCGTCGAACCGTACGATCGTCTCGCGCGTGACGCTGACCATCTGCTCGCCGTTCGAGGGTGTGATTTCGCGAATCCCAGTGGGGTCCGCCACGGTGAAATCGAAGGCAGTTGGTCCGGTCAACACATTCCCCGCCAGATCGGTGAGTGCTGTAGAAACGGTCAAACGATACGCCTGATCCGGTAATGATTGATGTAGTGCGAGTCGTGCGGTCGCGGCATTCAACTGCGTCGCCGAAGCCAGCGGTACACTCTCGCCGTTGTTCGCGCCGCCCACGACCGACAAGGAATAGGTTGCTGGATCAAACGCCGCTCCGCTAATGCCACGCGCTTCGATGAACTGCAAGGACAGCGACGCAAACGTTTGCCGCACGGTGGTTGGCAACGAAGAAACGACCTGCGGTGCCACCGTGTCGAGTGTCAGCGTGATCTCTTCCGCGCTGAGGATCACGACGTCGTCAAAGGTGGTAAAACGCAGCGTGTGGACACCGTCTGCAGAGCCGTTCAACGGCAGCGGCGTAGCGAACGAGAAGGCACCACCCGGCGCGACACTCACATCCACTCGTGTGCCGCCATCCACTTGTGCGGTCAATCGCGTGACGTTGGATTTGATTTGCGTCACCTGACCGACGATATCGGGATTGGAGGTTAGCAGATCATTGTTGTTCGTGCCTCCGGGCCCGGTATCTTGAAACAGGCCCACATCGATGGTCGGCGCGACGAATCCATCATTGAGCGCGTTAATCACGATCAGGATGTCGATGGGCGAGAGAAATGCATCGCCGTTTACATCGTAGAACGGCAGTGCTTCCAATCCGGCTCGATCGGGCAACTCCCGTTCGCTGCCAATGATAGTCGGTTCATTCAATTCGTTGATGCCGATCAGCGCATCGACGGGGCTGATGGCTCCGTCGCGACTGACGTCTAAGGCACCGAATTGATTCGTCCAATCGGATACCAAGAGGAGTCGCTGTTCGAGACCCTCGAAGAATAATCGTCGTGCCGAAGCTCGCGAGCTCTGTGCTCGCGTCTGAGGGCTTCGCTTCAGGAAGGGCCATGAACTCAAGCACCTTGCCATACTCCACCTTGATAGGCTGCGGCCTCGCGTTAGGCGTCCAATACCCTTGCGCTCAGCCAGGTAAATAGCCGTTTGTACGACATCCTCGCCGATGTTTTCCGCTGCGCAGACTATCACGAGCGAGGACGCACTACAAGGAAAAAACACCCAGCCCCTGGATTTTTGATAAACGTGTGCGCTAACCGGTTGGATCGCAGTGTATTGTCCGCGAGATCGCTGAAGGTTCGTTCTACTCCCTGCCGGCGGCCCTTGACCGGCAAGCTGTAGTAACGCTCACGAAATAACTTCCGCAAATCCAATGCAGCCATCATGCTGTCGTGATGATTGCAAGAACAGCGGGGAGGTTATTTCGTGAGCGTTGCGACATGGCGACAATCGTTGTGACCCGCCACAGCCTGGCTATGATAGCGTTTTACGCACACCACAAATCGCAAGGCAAAGCATCCCAGGTCGTCATTGTCGCCTGCCTGCGGAAGTTCATCACGATGTTGAATCTTCTGATCAAGACAAACCAACTCTGGCAAAACAAAATGAGCGTCTGAATTGTCGTGTTCTACGGTACGTGTTATCTGGTCCGCATAACGCTCAACCAGGGGTGGAAAAAAGTGAATTTAAATGCTTGCAGGCACTCGATAAGCGGTGTAAG
>CAUJKL010000018.1 GCA_963204995.1 Planctomycetota bacterium
CGCGATCGCCATCGGGAATACTTTGCGCGAGTGTAACCTGATTGTCCGGAAACGCGGTGGGTCGCCCATTTGCCAACCATCGCCACTTGCCCGACTCGGTCTTCACATACAGATCAAGACCACTAACGCCGGTGGCCGGCATGTGTGGCATACCCAAGCCGCTGGAAGTCAACGACCAGCGCGCGAAGATCGTCGTCGCATCCGTCTTGAAGCGCGCGGCGATGCCCGCCGAGTGGCGGCTCAAGCCCCACACCGCGTCGCGGACCACACCTTCGGCTTTTGCCGGCAAGCGATCGAACTTGGCTTTCGTTTCGCTCCAGCCTTGCCCTTCGACACTGAGCAACTGGATGTCGTACCACAGGACTTCGCTGTTATCTTCGGCCTTGGCCAGCGTCGGAGCAATTCGCTCCCCGGCGAATGACATGCTGGAAATCAGCAGACCGACGACAAGGCTGAATAATACGATTTTCCGCACGCGGCAAATCTCCAAGTGTAAGGTGTGTGCGAGACGCCAATTCGCCAACCGGCGATCAGTTCTTCTCAGCGCCGCCGGGATTGGGCTTGCGCAAATGGCGTTGCAGATAACTGGCTCGCTCGGAATTGCGATCCGCCGTGTCCAACTCGATCCCGCGAATCTTCTGCAAGTGCGCGGGTTGTGTGTGAATAAAAAGCTGATTGATCGTGGGCATCTCGACATCGGCGATCAACCCCAGATTCACGCCCATTCGCACGCTGGAGAGCAACATCATGGTTTCTTCGCTGCTGATGGTCTGAGCCGTGCAGAGAATTCCGAAAGCTCGGCTGACTCGATCGTGGAGATCCTTTTGACTCTCTTTGACCAAGAACTCGCGAGCCCGACGTTCGTAATCGATCATCACCGGAACGACTTCCGAAACTTGTTCGATCAACTCCGCTTCGCTGCGACCGAGTGTGATTTGATTGCTGATTTGATAGAAGTCGCCCATGGCTTGCGAACCTTCACCGTACAAACCACGCACGGCCAAGCTGATCTTTTGCAAGCTGCGAAACACTTTCTCGATCTGCCGCGTGATCACCAGCGCGGGCAAGTGCAACATGACACTCACTCGCATTCCCGTACCGACATTCGTCGGGCAAGCGGTCAGATACCCGAGACGCTCGTGGAAGGCATAGGTCACTTGCTTCTCGAGCAGGTCGTCGATTTTGTTGATCTGTTCCCATGCCGATTGCAAGTCGAGCCCGCTGTTCATGACCTGAATCCGCAGGTGATCTTCTTCGTTCAGCATCAGACTGAACTTCTCGTTCGGATCGATGGCAACACCGCGCGCCCCTTCGCCTTCCGAAAGTTCGCGACTGATCAGTTGCCGTTCGACGAGAAATTGCCGATCGACCGCCGGCAACGCCTTCACATCGACGTAGGCCACGTCGCGAAAGAAGTCGACGCTTTCCAACTGTTGCTTCAACGTCGCCACCACCGCCGCGCGATCCGCCTCGTTACAGCGGCGCACAAAGGGAAAGTCCGCGAGATTTCTTGCCAGCCGAATGCGGCTGCTAATGACGATATCCGACTCCGGGCCCGAGCCACGCAGCCATTCACCACATCGACTTGCCAGTTGTTCCAGTTTCACGTGATTGTCCGATGTTTTGAATGAACTCTGCAAAATCTGTATGTAGGACGGGTCTCCAGGCCCGTCCGTCCGTCCCATGACGAGCCGGGAGCCCCGTCCGTCCGTCGTATGACGGGCCTGGAGACCCGTCCTACGACACCGATCATCTGTTTTCTTGTTCGAACTTTTGGATCTCGTCTCGCAACTCGGAGGCTCGTTCGTACTTTTCCGCTTCGACCGCCTCCTTTAACTCGCGACGAAGCCGGATCAAATCGGTGCGTCGATCCGTACTCTTCGCAGCTCGCTTCGGTCGCTTGCCAACGTGTTCGCGAGCCCCATGAATGTTGTTGATCAACGGCTCCAATTCATCCTCGAAGCTGACATAATCGTGCGGGCATCCCAGCCGACCTTGCTGGCGAAACTCGTAGAACGTGATGCCGCAGACAGGACACGACTGCTTGTCGAGCCGCGCCAGCTCCTGAGCCGTCTGTCCGAGCTTCAGCTGCTGGGCCAGCATCCCGGCCAAGGTTGGCGATGGCGATTCAACCTCGTCCGTTTGTTGCAGGTAGCTGCGCGCGTGGTCTTCGCACAGGTGAATCTCTTGCGGAGCTTCGCCCGTCAATTCCGTGATGTGAAAGGTGGCCGGCTTTTCGCAGCGCTGGCACTTCATCGTCGATCCTGTCTCGCCGCATTGGCACACGGAGGGAATTCGGTAGAGCAGTCCCAAAGTCTAACTTATATCAAGACTTACGTTGCAGTTAGGATTCTAGCCATGCCGAGTGGGGTGTCAAGGTAAGTCACACGTTGTGAGTCCGGAGATGCACTGATAAGCTTGCGTATGATTCCTTCTTCCTGCTCGCAGACTCACGCAACCTGCTCCCATCGAGAACCACGGATGAGCCACTTCCCCGACTTTGCCACCTTTCAGAAGCTCGGTCGCGAACATCGCTTGGTTCCAGTCTGGCGGTGCCTGTTTAGTGATGCCCTGACTCCGGTCACTGCCTTTCATCGCATCGATAGCGGGCGCAGTGCGTGTTTGTTCGAGAGCGTCATCGGCGGCGAGAAGGTCGGCCGATACAGCTTCCTGGCCGCCGATCCGTTTTTGGAATTGAGCGCTACGCGAAACGTTGTCACGATCACTTCCGCAGACCAGCGTGAGCAATACGAAGCAACCGACCCGCTCGAAGAGATCCGCAAGCGACTGGCCGAATTCAAGGCCGCTCATTTCAACGAGCTACCGCCCTTCGCTGGCGGAGCGGTGGGCTATGCGAGCTACGACGTGGTTCGCTATACCGAGCATCTGCCCAACGCACCCGAGGACGATCGCGGGCTGCCCGACTTGTGCTTTGGCTTCTACGATCACATGGCCGTCTTCGACAACGTCAGCAAGACCATGTTCGTGATCGCGATGGCGCATCTCGACGAGGACGGCAGTAATGCTGAGACGGCATTCGAAGATGCGAAGCGGCGTGTCGATGACGTGGTGCAGCAGCTTTCGACTCCCGCCGTCGCGTTGCCCACTGCCGATATCGATACGCGAGGTGTTCCGGAGATTCCATTCCGCTCAAATTTTAAGCAAGCGGATTTTGAAGATGCCGTCCGCAAGTGCGTCGAGTACATTCGAGCCGGCGATATTTTTCAGGTCGTGATCAGCCAACGGCTGGAGATCGATATTCATTCCGACCCGTTCGAGATCTATCGCACGTTGCGTGTCGTGAATCCGAGTCCGTTCATGTTCTTTGTCCGTTCGCCTGGTGTGACACTGGTCGGCAGCTCGCCCGAGATCATGTGCCGCGTGATGGATGGCACGGTCACGGTCCGGCCCTTGGCGGGAACGCGAACGCGCGGACACAACGAAGAGGAAGACAACCGGCTGGCCGCAGAGCTGCTCGCCGATCCCAAGGAACGCGCGGAACATGTCATGCTCGTCGACCTGGGCCGCAACGACGTCGGACGAGTCGCCAAGTATGGCAGTGTCGTGTTGTCCGATGTGATGGTCATCGAACGCTATAGCCACGTGATGCACATCACTTCGAATGTCACCGGCCAACTGGCCGAAGGAAAAGACGCCTTCGATGCCCTCAAGGCATCGCTACCCGCAGGCACGGTCTCCGGTGCCCCCAAGGTTCGCGCGATGCAAGTCATTGATGAAGTGGAACCACACCGTCGCGGCCCTTATGCCGGCGCGGTGGGGTATTTCGACTACGGTGGCAACATGGATACCTGCATTGCGTTGCGAACGATGGTCATCAAAGACGGCAAAGCGTACGTACAAGCCGGAGCAGGCATCGTCGCGGACAGCGTACCCGCACTTGAATATCAGGAAACACTGAACAAAGCTCGCGGCCTGTTGAAAGCCATCGAGATCACCGAGCAACGGTCACGTCAAAGTGGCCCGAGTCCTGCGTGACCCTAACGTCGTGAGTTGCAACGTCTCCTTCGCTAGTACTAAAATGCGGCGCGTCGAGACCAACCGGCGATGCATCCGCGTACGCGACCAACCGCCCCCAGCTAAGCGTCTCGGTTCAACGCACAATCTACCCCGCCGCGTACCGATGGATAGATTCATACTTTATTAGGGCGAAGACCATGACTGTCGCATTCCGATCCATAATTTGCGTCGTGATGGTTTGCCTTTGTGGTTGTCCGCTCGGTACTCCACGCGACCACTATCGGCCGCAGGGTCACCAAGACATCACCATCGCGGTGTCCCCAAAGGATGACGCGATCCTCTTCAACGCGGCCGGATCCGGAGGACGCGACCTGTATCTCTTGGGTTTGACCGACCTGAAGGTCATACGAATTGCCGAAACCCCGGATTACGAAACTGCGCCGAGCTTTTCGCCCGATGGGCTACGGATCGTCTATACCGCTGGGATCCCCGGTGACCGCGCGGATCATATTTTCACTATCCGACACGATGGTAGCGCGAGAACGCAACTTACTGACATTGATGCGAACGACACGTCGCCCCGATTTTCACCAGATGGCGAAACGATCGTGTTCGCGCGCGACAAAACCTACAATTGGGGCGGACTGGCTGCCAACTGGGAGCCCGGCGGTGTCATCTGTTTAATTGATGCTGACGGTGCCAACCTACGGCAACTTACTTCGGACGAAGACTTCGCTTTCGATCCGTACTTTAGTGCCGACGGAACGCGTATTGTTTACTCAACTGTGAACCGAAGGATGTCGATCCCTGTGGACGGTTCAGCCGCACCTCAACCACTTCCCGGTCCCATCGGCGCGGTTCCATCTTACGATGGGAAGACTATCGCATATTCAAAGGGAACGTACTCGCCCGACTTGAAAATATTCATGGCCAATGCTGATGCAACATCGGAACGCGTCCTTACGTCGAATATGGGGGGCTGCTATCGGCCCGTGTTCACGCATGCGGGCGATCGATTGTACTTCCTGCGCGAAGAATGGCCCGACGGTTACACCGGGGTCCCAAAGTTTAGCCTGTGGGAAACTGCCACCGATGGTATCACCGTTCGGAGCCTTACGGATCGTGGCTTGTTCGAAGCGCCACTCAATTGGAAGCCGCGAACCACGCCCTAAACCGCGCAGCGAATGTTGACCCAAAGTTCCTTCAGCGAAATGGCACATCGCTCGGCAGGCCAAATGTTCGTCAGCTGTGTAGGCTGGGTCGCGACCCAGTCTACAACGACTCGGGTAAGGCAGACACGATCTAAATGTTTGCAAGCGCTCACCAAACAAGGTAAACTCCCGCAGCAATTTGATGGGTCTAATATCGTCCAGAGCGGCCACATTACACCCATCGGTCGCCAAGTGGCGAACTCAGAATCACTTCGTTCGCCAACCAGGGAACTTTGATGCAAACGGTTTACCTTGAAACCACAGTCATTGGCAATATTGCCGGACGCTTGCATCCAGACGCAATCATTGCTGCTCGCCAACAGATCACTCGCCGCTGGTGGGCGACTGCCGCGAGCCGATACGAGCTTTTTGCGTCAGGCTTGGTGTTCGACGAATGTAGTGCGGGCGATCCAGCCGCCGCAGCGGAACGGTTGACCGAACTCGATGGCATCGCGTTTCTTGAGGCCCCACCGGAGTCTGAGTCGCTCGCTGATCTGCTGATACAACGTAAGGCGATACCTGCGTCTGAGCCTCGAGATGCCGCCCATATTGCGATCTCCGCCGTGAACGGCATCAGTTTCTTGGCAACCTGGAATTTCAAGCATATACCGAATCCAGAGACGCAACACCTAATCGAAGCCGTTTGTCGTGATGCTGGTTTCGAGCCATCGACGATATGTACGCCCGAACAATTGCTGGAGGCCTTCGATGATTCCTGATCCTACCGCAGAAATCAAACGCATTCGACACCAATTGGGTGCCGACATGGACTTTGATCTTGACCGCATTTTCGCAGATCTCAGGTGTCGGCAAGAAACGTCGGGGCGTACCTATGTTCGCCGTCCTGCTCGACGCCCGATGGCGAACCATGCGATGCAACGGAGCGGCGGTGCAGAGGTTTCTTCCGATAGTGAATCAACTCCCGCCGCCCGCTGATCGCTATTCGTTTTTTTTTGCGACAAAGGGAGGCACACATTGGCATCAAAGGTCGCCGTGATTACAGCCGCCGGAAGCGGAATGGGCGCTGCAATCGCTCGCTTGCCGATCTCGGCTACAAGGTTGCCATCTTGTCGTCATCCGGCCGTGGTGAATCGCTGGCAAAAGAACTGGGCGGTGTGGGCGTCACTGGCTCGAATCAAAACCCCGAAGACTTGCAACGACTTATTGACGCGGCAGCAGATTCGTTCGGCGGCATCGACGCCGTCGTCAATAACGCTGGCCACGGGCCGAAAAGAAAGATTCTGGAAATCACCGATGACGACTGGCACCTAGCGATGGAAGTCTATTTGCTCAATGTGCTCCAGGTAACGAACGCGTTTGGTAACCCCCGTTCTGCAATCCCGCGGTGGAGGATCGATCGTCAACATTTCAACATTTGCAGCATTCGAGCCTGATCCAGCATTTCCCACGTCGGCTGCCATGCGTGCCGCTCTCGCGTCGTTCACGAAACAATATGCCGATGAATACGCGTCGCAAAATATCCGCATGAACAATGTTCTTCCCGGCTTCATCGATAGCCCTCCGAGGCTGTGATTTTATTGGGTGGGATAGGCTTCCAGCCTGTCAGAAATACGGGGAAAATGACAGGCTGGACGCCTATCCCACGATTTTTTCACAACCTCTCCGGAGAAACAACAGTTCCGCGAACGCATTCCAATGGGTCGTTACGGTATCACCAGCGAAATTGCCCAAACTGTCGCCTTCCTCTTATCGGATGGCGCAACTTACATCACTGGCCAAAACATCCGGGTCGATGGTGGAATCACCCGATCCGTATAATGTCGCATAACAATCCGTTAGTACGCGGAGCCGCGGGCCGCGCGGCTTCTGAAGTCGAAGTCGTTCGCCGCGGCTCGGTGAACGGGGTTCGTCGATGAGA
>CAUJKL010000019.1 GCA_963204995.1 Planctomycetota bacterium
GTGGGATAGGCTTCCAGCCTGTCAATGAGGGAACAACACGGAGACAACGACAGAGGATGACAGGCTGGAAGCCTATCCCACTTCAACACCAACAGAACTATGGCGAAACACGACGACAACTCGACCGCAACCGAAACAGGACATTCCGAGTTCCTGACCGGCGATTACACCTTCGGATCGGTGACGGACAAAATCAGCGCTGTCGTACTGACGGGGCGCACGCCGCGCAGTTGGTACGTTGGCTTCGCGATTTCCTTTGCACTGGTGATGCTGCTGCTATGGGCGGTAACTTGGCTGCTCGTTAAAGGTGTGGGAGTTTGGGGGATCGACATCCCCGTGGCCTGGGGTTTCGCGATCGTCAATTTTGTGTGGTGGATCGGAATCGGCCACGCGGGAACGCTGATCTCCGCCATCCTGCTCCTGTTGCGGCAACAGTGGCGGACGTCGATCAACCGCTTCGCCGAAGCGATGACACTGTTCGCCGTCGCCTGCGCCGGACTGTTTCCGTTGCTCCATCTGGGTCGGCCGGAATACTTCTACTACTTGATTCCCTATCCGGCGACGACCGGAGTCTGGCCACAATTTCGCAGTCCGTTGATGTGGGACTTTTTTGCGGTCAGCACCTACGCGACCGTCTCGTTGCTGTTCTGGTACGTCGGTTTAATCCCCGATATGGCGACGCTGCGCGACAAGGCGACGGGCAAGTTCGCGCAGATTTCGTACGGAATCCTATCGATGGGTTGGCGCGGTTCGGCCCGTCACTGGCTGCGCTATCAGCGCGCGTATTTGATCTTGGCAGGTCTGGCGACGCCCTTGGTGGTCTCGGTGCATTCGATCGTGAGCCTCGATTTTGCGGTGGCCATTGTGCCGGGCTGGCATTCGACCATCTTTCCACCGTATTTCGTGGCCGGAGCGATTTACTCCGGATTCGCCATGGTGTTGACCATCGCGATCCCGCTGCGAGCGGTCTATCGTTTGCAAGACCTCGTGACCACGCGTCACTTGGACAACATGGCCAAAGTGATGCTGGCGAGCGGCATGGTCGTGGCGTATGGATATGTCATGGAGACCTTCATGGCCTGGTACAGCGGCAGTCAGTATGAGCAATACATGATGCTCAATCGCATGTTCGGCCCCTATGGCTGGTGCTACTGGCTGCTGATTGCCTGCAACATTGCGATCCCGCAGCTCCTCTGGTTTCGCGCGGTGCGGCGCACCGTGCCCTTGCTATTTGTTCTGGCACTGGTGATTAACGTCGGCATGTGGCTGGAGCGGTTCGTGATTGTGGTCGTCAGTCTGCATCGGGACTATCTCCCCTCGTCTTGGGGTATGTACGTGCCTTCGTTTTGGGATTGGGCGACACTTTTCGGAAGCATTGGATTGTTTGCCGCATTGCTGTTTCTCTTTATCCGGCTGCTGCCGATGATCTCGATCTTCGAGATGCGCGAGTTGCTGGAAGAATCCAAGAGAGAAGCACCATGACAACTTCACCAAAACCGTATGGACTGCTGGCGGAGTTTGCCGGACCCGACGACTTGGTCTCGGCCACGCGGCAGGTCCATGACGCGGGATACCGGCGGATCGACGCCTTTTCTCCCATGCCGGTTGAAGGTCTGGCCGAGGCGCTGAACTTCCGGCGAACGAAGATGCCGCTGGTCATTTTGATCGGCGGTATCGTCGGCGGGATGTCGGGGTATTTATTCCAGTACTGGGTCGCCGTGATTGCGTATCCGGTGAATGTTGGCGGGCGTCCACTGCATAGCTGGCCCGCGTTCATTCCCGTGACATTCGAGTTGACGATTTTGATCGGTGCCATTGCCGGCGTGTTAGGGATGCTGGCCTTGAACGGCTTGCCCCGACCGCATCATCCGTTGTTCGGCGTGACCGCATTCAAGCGCGCGTCGCGGGACGGATTCTTTCTATGTGTAGAAGCAAGCGATCCGAAGTTCTTGCTGGACGAAACGCGTGAGTTGTTGCAGCGTACTGGCGCTCGGGAGGTGTACGATGTCCCACGCTAGTTGGACAACGACACTGCGACGTATCGTCGTTACCCGAAGCGTCAGCGAGGACGCCGGTTGCGATGCTTCCTTGTTTACGTGGCGGCTTTCGATAGGAGTGACTGCGCTCGTACTATTCATTGCGTGTGCCGGCTGCCGTCAGGACATGGCGGATCAACCGCACTTCGAGCCGCTGGAGGCCAGCGACTTCTTCGCCGACGGACAAGCGTCGCGGCCCCTTGTTCCCGGAACGGTCGCTCGCGGTCATTTGCGTATCGACAAGGCGTTCTTCGAGGGCCAAGAGAATGGGAAGCCGATTGAAACCTATCCGCGACAGAAGGTGGCCGAGCGACTTCGGATTTCGGGCGACGACGAGCAAGTGATGGCTCGGATTCTCGGCCGCGGTCGGGAGCGGTTCGACATCTTCTGTGCCGCCTGCCACGATCGCACAGGCAGCGGCCAGGGAATAGTTGTCCAGCGCGGATTTCCCGCTCCGCCGTCCTATCACAGTGACCGGCTGCGCGAAGCACCGATCGGACATTTTTATGACGTCATTACGCATGGGCTTGGCCGGATGCCCGACTATGCAGGCCAGATCCCACCGGCCGACCGGTGGGCGATTGTCGCCTATGTGCGGGCCTTGCAATTGAGCCAACATGCCGACGTGGGCGAGTTGTCCGCGATCGACCGCGAGGCGCTGCAAGCAAGAGGCGCAACTCCATGACCGACACCCATACACTCCACGAAACACTGAGCCAATGGCAACGCGGCGCGTTCGTCGTCATGGTGGTTGGTGTGGCGCTCGGCGTCTTGGCGGCGATGACAAATCTCGACCAGTTCTTGCGGTCGTACCTGATGGGCTTTTTGTTTTGGTGGTCGGTCACGATGGGCTGCCTGGGCCTATTGATGCTCTATTACCTGGTCGGCGGGCGATGGGGAACCGCCGCCAGGCCGCTGTTGGAGTGCGGCAGCCTGCTCGCGCCGCTGACCGCCCTGCTCTTCCTCCCCGTTGCGCTCGGCATTGAGCAACTTTATCCGTGGGCAAATGCGAGCTTCGCCTCCGCAGAGAAAGCCTTGTACTTGAACCCGCCGTTCTTCTACGGTCGCGCGGCCGCCTATTTTCTGATCTGGTCCGTGCTGGCCATCTCGCTGCGCCAACGCAAGTTGTCGTTCGGTACGGATCGGTCCCGATGGCGGCGGTTGCTCAGCGCGGGCGGTCTTGTCGCGCTGATCATGACGGTCACATTCGCCGCGATTGATTGGGCGATGTCGCTCGATCCAGCCTGGTTCTCTTCGATCTATGGTGCCCTGGTGGCAATGGGCGGAGCACTGGCTGGGTTGGCGTTGGCGGCGTTGGTGTTTTGCTTGCTCGAAATGCGTCAGCAACCGGCGTCCAGCCTAATCGCCTCGCAGACCCTAGCCGATTTAGCCACGCTGATGTTGGCGTTCTTGATGCTCTGGGCGTACTTTGCGTTTTCTCAGTTTCTGATCATCTGGGCGGGCAACCTGCCCGAAGAGAATGTTTGGTATGTCATTCGGCTCGGCAACGGCTGGCAATGGATCGGCTTGGCCATCGTGGTGCTTCAGTTTGCGGTGCCGTTTTCCATGTTGCTGTCACGTGAGATGAAACAGAACCCGCGCGCCTTGGCAATCATCGCGTCGCTGATATTCGTCATGCAGTTTGTTTACATCCTGTGGACGATTAGCCCTTCGTTTCATCCCAAGTTTTTCATTCACTGGGCGGACATCGCGGTGCCCTTGGCAATCGGCGGGCTTTGGGCCAGTGTGTTTATCGGGTTGCTCCGGCGACGTGTTCCACAGATGTTGGCGACGAATCAGCTATGAACGAATCGAATCCCACTCAATCGAATGATGCCAGTCACCGTGGCCACGAGCCCGATGTCGTCAACTCGCGATTGCTCATCATCTCCGGCGCCGGACTGGTGCTGTTGGTGGCATTGGCTTTGCTGTTGGTCTACGCAACGAATCGGTTTCTGGCCGACCAGATGCCGCGTGCGGCAGAAAAACCGCCGGGCGTACGACCAACTTATACAAGGACTGCCCCGCAGATCACCTCCGCGCAGCCGCACCTCTTACGTGAACTACGGCAGTCAGAGCAGCAGCGGCTAACCACCTACGAATGGATCGACCAGCCGGCCGGTATTGCCAGAATCCCAATTGATCGCGCCGTGGACATTCTGGCGAAAAAGGGATTGCCGACCGGCGTGTCGAGAAGCGAGGAACACGATGACAGTAAATAGGAATGACGGCCCGTCGAGGGCGACAAACCTCCGCCGCTGGCTGTGGCTGTTAGCGTCTCTGGTGTTAGCGGGCGGTGCGTGTGCTGCAGTCGTTTACGCCAGTCGAGGGACGAACGACGATGCACGAGTGACGCCGAACGATCTGCCCACTGACGTGGGAATCGATCAAAAGCTAAATGCTCATGTGCCGCTCGACATCCGCCTGCGGGACGAGTCGGGAGCCGTGGTTCGTTTGGGCGACTTGGTCGATGGCAAGCCGGTCATTCTGAACCTCGTCTACTACGAATGTCCGATGCTCTGCAACATGACGATGGCTGGACAAATCCGCAGCCTGACGGAACTGTCACTGGATGCGGGAAAGGACTTTACCGCGCTCACCGTCAGTTTCGATCCACGAGAGAATCACGAACTGGCCGCGGCGGCCAAGCGGACGGCGTTGAAACGTTACGGCCGCGACGGCGCGGATCGCGGCTGGCGTTTCCTCACGGGCGACGAAGCGGAAACGCGGCGGTTGGCGGACGCCGTTGGGTTTCGCTACAAGTTTGACGCGACAACAGGGCAATACGCGCACGCCGCTGGCCTGATCGTGCTGACGCCCGACGGCACCGTATCGCGTTACCTGTACGGCGTCGAGTTTCCGCGCCGCGATTTGCGGTTAGCGTTGGTCGAAGCGTCTGGCGGCAAAGTCGGTACGCCCACGGACCAGGTGTTGTTGCTCTGCTACCACTACGATCCCACGACAGGCAAGTACGGACTGGCGATCATGAACCTGCTGCGGCTAGCGGGCCTGGCGACGGTGATCGGCATGGGCACGGCGATCATTGTCATGATTCGTCGCGATCGTGGGGGCGGCTTCCAGCCAGCCACGGGGAAATACCGACAGGCTGGAAGCCTATACCACGAACCAGCACCATCAGAGGAACACGAATAGTAATGGACACCAGCCATCGCCAATTCCCTGAACAAG
>CAUJKL010000020.1 GCA_963204995.1 Planctomycetota bacterium
GCCAGCACGTGCAGCACAGTGTTTCCAGGACCGGGGGCGATCTGAATTGTAAATTGAACTCCCAGCGCCCAAGCTGCTTCCTCCGCTTCTTCACAACGCCGACGACGAAGTGCCGACCAATCACTCGAACTAGGTGCTCGATATCTCTTTTGCGTCGCATCGTCCGAGAACGTCGGATACAAGCCGCCGTGAACACCCGCATAACCGAGTGCTTGATCGAGGCGAAGCGTGCTGATCGGCAAGACGACATCCGCATCGCCAAGGGTTCGGCTGAAATAAATCGGCTTTCCTTCTTTCGAGGCGGCAAGATACGACAGCGATTCACGATTGTAAGGATTGTGGCGACTGACGGTAATTGAGGAGCGGATCGCTTCCGGCAATTCGGCCAGCGGATCTTCGCTGTACTCATCGGCACCAACCGCCAAGACGATTTCTAAATCACTCGCAGCGGCACAGCCTTCGAGCAGCGTATGGACGACAGCCGCCACAACAGACGGCATTTGCGGAATTCCGCGATCGACGGCCAAAACGATGTGATCGCCAGGAATCGTCGCATCCTGAAGTCTGGGGAACGCAAGCGGTGCCGAGACTGCAGCGGCAACGGCGGCAGCAGGATCGTCCAGTGGGATTCCACGTGGCGAGGAAAAATCGACGAGTATCGCGTCTACGGGCACGTCGAATTGAAGTGTCCCGGAGTCTCCATACTTTAGCTCGACGGTCATGTAAATGCCTTGCATATGAGGCGCGGACGCGAAAGCGAACTACTGAGGATGGGTCAGATCATTCGCGAGAGTTGGACCTGAATCATAGCCTCGCGCTGAAAACTTGGTCAAGAAGCGCACCAGCTCGTCACCAGCTTCGCTGATCGACTCGCGTTCCACCGGCTAAGATTGGCTGGCAGGAGAGATAAGCCCCAGGAAACTCAGGCATCGTCAGACGCTTTCGAGTAGCAAAGCGGTACTTACCGTTTTGCGCTGACAGCTACGGGCCGCACTGCCAACCGTCGGCAGGTATCAAAACTCTTGATTCGGCAGGGTTTTCGTTGAAAAGTACGAGAGACAGGACTTGAACCTGCACACCTTTCGGTACTAGATCCTAAATCTAGCGCGTCTGCCAATTCCGCCACTCTCGCATTGGATTTACGCACTCAGTCGTCGAGCGCCAGATCTCCCTCGGTGATCATTGTAAAGCCTTTGGCGTTTAACGTCTCCATGGCTAAGTCGGGATTGTCCACCATCAGCGCTACGGCGGCATTGCCGTGCGGGCGAACGATTAAGGGATACGCTTGGACGATGTTGATCTCTGCCTGCAACAATGCGGTGCAGATTTGCAAGAGCGGCTGAGTGCCTTCGGGAAGTTCAATTCCGATCAGATCCGACTCGATCATTGCCAAACCTGCTCGTTCGAGAATCTCACGCCCTTGTTCAGGGTGACTGAGGAGAAAACGGACGAACGCACATTCGGTTGCATCGTTGATCGAGAACGCGACAATTCGGACCTTACTCCCCTCGAAACGCCGCACAACCTCGAGCAATTGGCCGACGCGGTTCTCCAAGAATACAGTGAACTGGCGGATCGTCGGGTAGTCTCGCCCGCGAATTGTCGCAAAATCGAGGCCGGAGCCTTCGCCAATACTCATTCAATTGTCTTCGGAGAGAACCAAGAATCATCACGTCGAACGCCTCTAACTATAAAGACACGCATAAGTTTGGTCAACTCACGCATCTCCATAGACGTGTCTCCGCGTGCCACCTTAGAATAGAACCATGTTCCCTTCTGCCAACAAACTGACCGCCCCGAAGGATCTGCTCCGAGTTGCAGCCTTGGCGATGCTGGTGATGCCTGGTTTCTTCCAGGCGTGGCAATCCGGCTGTGTGATAGCTGCGGAGCCTGGAGCGAGGGCTCTCGCGAGCGATTTGGTGTCGCAGTTGGGGCACCAGGAATTTGCCCTTCGCGAGCGGGCGGCAGCCGAATTGATTGCCATGGAAGTCGATGCTACCGCGGCGCTCCGTGCGGGCCTCAAGAGCCCAAACCGTGAAATTCGACATCGGAGCGCGAAGCTTCTCGCTTTGGTGTCCGAACTCGATCTCCAACGGCGCTTTGAGCGTTTTAAGAACGACACCGACCCCGAGCAAGATTACGGGTTGCCGGGGTGGGACGCGTACCGCGATGTAGTTGGAGACAGCGTCGCCGCGAGATCAATATTCGTGTCGATGCACGAAGACGAAGCACAGTTGTTAGGGCAGATTGGCGACGGCCCGAAGCGATTGGCCGACGCAATCGCAAATCGGTGTGATCGGCTGCGAGGCCAAGCAATGTTTGAAAGAGTCCAAGTTCGTCTTGGCACGATTGCGACGTTACTGTTCGTGGCGACACTCGATGATGTCGAAGTCTCACCGCTGGTGCCAGCGGTTGTTTACATGGTGTGTGGCGGATCAGGCTTTGAAGACGCGATAAGTAGTGGCCCTGGACGAGAAGTCTTGGCGAGACTCACCGAACGCTGGATCACCCGACAACCCCTGCAAGGTATCAGCTCCGCGCTACTTCTCGGACTTGCAAACAACCTAAACGGAACGCTGCCACGTGCGCGCGAGGTATTCGATTCAAAAGTCGTATCCTCGTCCGATCGAATCTGCGCTTGCCTTTGTCTCGCCAAATTCGGCGATGAGTCGGATTTTCCAAAGCTCGAGGCTTATCTTGAAGACGTCAATATCTGTGCTCAAGATCAAGTCGATGGAGAAGTCGTGGTCACGCAAATGAGAGACCTCGCGCTGGCAACGCTGATTCGACTGGCCAAGGAGGAACCAAAGGATTACGGGTTCGATCGCCTTGTGTTGGACCGGAAATTTGTTTTTAGCCTACAATCGCTGGGGTTCCGCGACGAGCAGAGTCGAGTCGTTGCCATTGCGACGTGGCGCGATTTCTCGCGTTCTAAAGCCGCAGTCGGAACGCCGCGATAGCAAGTTCGTTGCTAGCTCATGGCAACCTCCAAAGAACCGCGAACGGCGTCCTGCCATCGTTGCGTGCAAGCTTCAACATTTCGATTCCATGCACGCCGAGCATTTCCATGTTCGACAATAGAATGTGGCGACGACGTTTGCTGATATAGTGGCGTGCTTCGTTTGAGTCGGGAACTTGGCTCGTTAGATCGTGCCATCCGTCTCGACGATTCGATAGACGACTTGAGCCGTGTCGAATCGCAAGGCTGGCCACGGCAGCAGATGCGGCAGTTCCTCGGCGTGAAGTTCCAGCGGCGTTTTTCTTGGTCGCACCGTGGATTCGCGTATCGGCGACTTCGGCCAGCCACCAGCGAGCGACTTCATTGATCCAGCTCCTGTGCCTGCCGAGCAACTGAGCGACTTCGCTTTGCGGCAGTTGATCTTCGTGAACCAAAGCGAAGATGATCCACGCTTCTTCCAGTTCGTTCGGCGTGCTGGTAATGCGATTGAGGTTGAAGATGGCGGCTTTGGCGGCTTGCTCATCGATCTTGAGAAACCGGGCCTGAAGCGTTGGCTTGCCCTTGAGCGAGCGAGCCGCGCGAAGACGCTTGAAGCCATCGACGAGTACCGTTCCCCTTCGAGTTGACAGGCGACGCGGAACAACAGCTTGTCGAGTGCGAGCCGATTGCCAAGCACCAGGCTCAGAACTCCTGATCCAGGAACCGAAAACTCTGGGATTCAGCGGATTCTCGATGAGGTAGTGGGAGAATAAAGTGATATCAAAATCCGATTCGTGGTCGTCCTGAATTCGTGGGGCCAGACGATGTGCTC
>CAUJKL010000021.1 GCA_963204995.1 Planctomycetota bacterium
CAACCCCTTGCCGGAGCTTCGCAAACGCAAATAGCTTGAAATCATGGTGTCTCGTAAATCCACTCGACAACTGCGACCGAAGTTCCGGCAGATGCGGCGTTTGCTTCGATCCGGCCTACAACTGATGAGAAATGCGGGCTATGGAAGGGCAGTAAGGAATGGCGATCGCTTTTCCCAAGGTTGTAGACATGGGATGCAGCGGATACAGGCTCGGAGAATTATATGGCCATCAATCATGCTGTCTACGCCGAGAAGATCGTCCGAAGCTTTCTAAAACACCAGCTTTCGCCATATCCGTTTTCGGACACGGTGCGGCGTACGCCGCCTTTAAGTAACGTCTGTAATTCTCGCGACGAATCATCGAGAGAGCTTTGGGCTCAGAATTAATTGACTAGCCAAACGTGAGCGAATGGATGACGCCGGGTCAAGAAATGCTTTTACCCTGCTGAATTGCCTCACGGCACGGCGTCAAGGGCGGCGACTTCGGAGAGCCACCGACTCACTTCAAATCCGCTTGAAGCGTTTATCTAATTCTTCGCGCGTGAACACCAGAGCGGTCGGACGTCCGTGAGGGCAGTGATGTGTGTCGTGGAAGAGATGGCGTTGTTCGAGCAGCGCATCGACTTCTTCGACGGACAGTCGATCACCGGCTTTGATGGCCGCTTTGCAGGAGATCATGTGCAGCAGTTCATCAAGCACGTCGCGGCGATCCGGTGTCTTCTCGCCGCTGAGCAAGATATCGACAACCTGCCGCAAGACTTCCGCAGGACTGATGTTGGCCAACATCGCGGGATACGCCGAGATCACCACCGTGTCGCCGCCGAACGGTTCAATCTCGATGCCGATCTCTGCCAGCGTGTCTTTCACACTTAAAGCAGCTCCCGCCTCGTGAGCCGTCAAGGCAACGGGCTCCGGAACCAGCAGACGTTGAGACTCGACCTTGCCTGCTAACACCTTCTCGCGAATCTGTTCGTACAACACGCGCTCGTGCAGTGCATGCTGGTCGATGACGACCATACCTGTTTCGTTCTCGGTGACGATGTAGCGATTGTGCAACTGCAGCCCGATCGAAGATCGCTCGTCTCGTGGGGTCTGCGAGCGAGCGGGAGTCGGTGCGGGCTGTTGGAATGCAGCGGTCGATGCGTCGTGAGCTGCGGGCGCGTCGCGCCGCGAGGGAAGCGAAGGCGGTTCGAGTCGGCGTTCACCAAAGGGATGAAATTCGGGCAGCCTTCCTAATGCGCGATCATACGACAAAGGCATGCGTTGCTGCGTACTCGGTTCACGCTCTGGCTGACCGCCGACCGCTGACCGCTGACCGCTATCTCCTCCACCGCTCCCCACTCCCTTCGCCCAATCGCTCATCTCACGACGGAGTTGCTGTGCATGTTGCGGATCAGCCGCCGGTTCCTTATCGCTCGTCTTCTCCACGGCCAGCGACTCCTTGGCCGTCAGATCGCTGCTGAGAAACTTGCTGCGCAGAGTTCCCAGTAACTGGCTGTAGACACGCCCGCCGTCCTGAAACCGCACCTCCAATTTGGTCGGATGTACATTCACATCCACCATCTCGGCCGGCATATCAAGCCGCAGGAACACGATCGGAAAGCGTCCCGTCATCAGCAAACCGCGATAGGCCTCGCCAAGGGCATGTTGCAGCGATCGATCGCGAATGAATCGCTGGTTCAGAAACAGGTACTGCATCCGATTGTTAGACCGACTGTGGCTGGGGTTGGCGACGTAACCGCTTAGCCGAACTGACGACTCTTCATCGCGATTGTCGACCCAAATCATCGCTTCGCCAATCTCTTGGCCAAAGAACGTGGTGATCCTTTCTCGCCAATTGTCGTCGGCGGGCAAGTCAAACAGGGTGCGGTCATTATGTTTCAAGGTGAAGTGAATCGCCGGATGGGCCAGTGCAATTCGGGTGAAGGCCTCGGTGATGTGCCCCATCTCGGTTTGCGTCGTCCGCAGGAACTTGCGCCGTACAGGCGTGCTGCAAAACAGGTTCCGCACTTCGATGCTGGTCCCGATCGGGCAACCGCAAGGCGCGACCTCGCTATGAGTACCCGCAGTCACCGCTAACTCGGCTCCCGCCGCGCTGCCAGCAGTCCGGCTGCGCATCAGGAAGTGACTGACTTCCGAGATCGATGCCAATGCCTCGCCACGAAAGCCGAGCGAGCGGACGTGGAATAAGTCGTCGGCATCGCGAATCTTGCTGGTCGCGTGACTGGCCACGGCCAGCTTCAGTTGCTCGGGGGCAATGCCACAGCCGTTATCTGCAATTCGCAGTAACTCCGCACCACCCTTCTCGATCGAAACATCGATGCGAGTCGCGCCAGCGTCCACCGAGTTCTCGAGCAACTCCTTGATCACACTCGCCGGACGTTCAATGACTTCGCCGGCCGCGATCTTGTTGATGACGCTCGTCGGTAGCTGTGTGATATCAGGCATTGCAAGTTTTCAGTTGGAAGTGTTCAGTTTTCAGCGTGTCACGTTTCTACTGAAAACTGACAACTGGAAACTGAAAACTGTCTCACCCCAATCCATACTTATCGAGTTTACGATACAACGTTCGAGCCCCGATCTCCAAGATCTTCGCGGCTTCCTCACGATTGCCACCCGTTAACTGCAACGTCTGCTCGATGGCATATCTTTCGAACGCATCCATTGGCTGGCCGACGAGTTGGGTTGGCCCTTCACCCGCGACGGGAGCCAAATCTTCCAACTCCGCGAACTCGGAGGGCAGATCATCCACGTCGAGCGTGCCATCGTCGTCATAGATGACCATCGATTCGACCGCGTTCCGTAGTTGCCGGACGTTTCCTGGCCAATCGTACGCCATCAGCTTTCGTGTGACCGCGGGCGAGACGCTCTTCACGCCCTTGGCATACTGTTTGGCCACGAGCTTTCGAAAGTGATCGGTGAGCGGGACGATGTCTTCACGGCGTTCCCGCAACGCGGGCATCTGGACGGTAACAACTTTCAAGCGGTAATAGAGATCTTCGCGAAACGAACCCGCTTGGATCGCCTTTTCGAGATCGCGATTGGTGGCCGAGATAACGCGAACATTGACCTTGATCGGTTTGTTGTCGCCGACACGCGTGATCGTCTGGTTCTCGAGAACTCGTAGCAACTTGATCTGCGTGGCAGGCGGCATATCTCCGATCTCGTCGAGGAACAACGTCCCGCCGTTGGCGTACTCGAATGCCCCTTCGCGATCGGTCACGGCATCGGTGAAAGCTCCTTTGACATGCCCGAACAGTTCACTCTCGACGAGGTTCTCGGCCACTGCGCCCGCATTCAGCGCCACGAACCGTTTGCTCTTGCGAGGGCTGTTTTGATGAATCGCTTGGGCAACCAAATCTTTTCCGGTGCCGTTCTCGCCCGTGATCAAAACGGTGGCATCGGTGGGAGCCACTCGCTTGAGCCGATCGATCATGGCCTGCATCTTCTTACTAGTGAAGACGATGCCTTCGAATCCGAATTTTTCATCTAGCCGCTGCGACAGTTCCAGGTTCTGCCGTTTGAGCCGAACTTTGTCGACAGCCTTCTCGGCGACCGCCCGCAATTTGTCCGGCGTGACCGGCTTTTCGAGAAAGTTGAATGCGCCCTGCTGCATGGCTTTGACCGCAGTCGGCACCGAGGCGTGGCCGGTAACCACGATGACCTCGCTGTCGGGCAGCGCCTTCTTCGCCCGCGCCAAGACTTCCATGCCGTCCACGTCACTCATGACCAAATCGGTAAAGATGACGTCGAAAGTATCCTGCTCGACCGCTTTGACACCGTCCTTGCCCGAGAAGACCGTGGTGCAGGGATACCCCACCCGCTCTAAGCTCTCGGTCATCGCGTGAGCCAGCGCTTTGTCGTTATCGACAATCAGAACCCGTACATTGCCCGGGGCAGCAGTGACGTCCATTTCGTTGGCCTCAACCATGCCAGCGATGATACTTAATCCCTGCCAAATCGACTAGATACAGGAGGTGCCGGCGAGATGCCAGCTCAATTCGCGTTCGGAAACAGGTCCGCGATGGTCACTCGCCCCACTTCTTGACCGGAAATCGTGACAGGCAGTTCATCACCAACTGCGAAGTTGCTAGTCAACGAGTATCTTGGCTCGCCATCGGCGAGTATCGGATCGCTGTACACTTCGACCTTGCGATCGACTAGATTCACGATCCAATACGACCGAATTCCGGCGCATGCGTACAGCCGACGAATCGGGAAGGGCGAGAAGTCCGCAGCTGTATTTGTTGTTGCAATCGACATGGCTCGTCCATTCTAGGCGAGATGCTCTGGCATGTCATCCAATTCGTTTCGGCGTGGGGAATTCCAAGGTAAACTTCGTACCCCGATTCAAAGCACTTTGAACATCGATGCGGCCGCCGTGGGCTTCGATGATCTTGCGGGCGGTTGGCAGCCCTAGCCCAGAGCCTCCGTTCTTGGTCGAGTAGAAGGCGTCGAACATATTCATGGCCGTCTTTTCGTCCATCCCGCAGCCGGTGTCGATCAAATCGAGCGCGACGCCGAAACGGGTCATGCGTGTGCGCACCGTCAGCGTGCCGCCATCGGGCATGGCTTCCAACGAGTTTTTGATGAGATTCACAAGCGCTGCCTGCATCGTTTGCGGTTCGAGCAGAATACTCGGCAGATCGGCATCAACGAGGCGAATGATCTCTACGCCCAACTCGTTCGCCTGCGGATCGAACAGATCCAAGACTCGTTCGACTTGTTCGTTCAAATTCCCGGCATGCAGATCCAGATTTCGTAAGCGAGCGAAACGCAAGAAGTCGTTGAGCAAGTTCTCGAGCCGCACGCACTGTTGTTGGACCAGGTTGACTTTACTAACGGCGCGCCGCTCGCGCTGCGTTTCGGGCTCGGCGAGGTCTTCCGCCAACAGATCCATATTCATCCGAATCACAGACAGCGGATTCTTGATCTCGTGCGCCAGCGACCCCGCCAACTCGGCCAGTTCGTTATAGCTGGCCAGGAGCTGCTGATTCAGTTCTTCGGCTTTTGGGGATTCGTCGGGCATCGAGAATCACACGGTTTGCGTATACGAAAAAGGGACGAAAGAAGCCAACCCGCCTTCGCCCCTTTGTAATCAGACGATCAGCTCGCAACTAGGAGTCTGCTCGGATATTCACGGACGCAGATCCTCTACCGTCTTGGATCGAGGAGGTCCCAAGGGCTCGAATGCCAATTGTGGACACGAGATCGAACTATCCGGACGCACTCCCCCTATGCCCCAAAATCAAGAGCAGCGACGTACTGCTGCTTGACAGTGCAATGACCTAG
>CAUJKL010000022.1 GCA_963204995.1 Planctomycetota bacterium
GTGGATACGGGCTGCTTACCACTTGGGATGGACGCAGCATCCTGCGCCTCGTCGCTCTCGCTGAAACCCATTGACGCGATGGCCACCAACAAAAACGCGGCTGCTATTGAAACGAATCGTTTCATGATTCTTCTCCTCAAACACGGTGTTAAGAAACCAATGGCTGCGAGATGGCAGCACTCGGTCGCCATCCAGCCGGATCACTATCTAATGCACCCGGCGTGCCAAGCCTGCCACACAACTGGCCATCATCGTGTAGCCGCGCGCCCCGCCGTGTGACTTGTGTCGCTGAAACAAGAGCTGTGCGATGCGAGTTGCAGCACTCGGACATGTTGCGAATCGCTGTCGGAACTGGTTCAGAACGCGTCTTGAAGTGTGAAGTAATTGCGCGCTGCGGCACTTGGCAGGCTGCACTTCTTGCACGTCACGGCGGCGAGCGTGTCGCGGCGCGATGAGCACGAGTCCTTCCTCGCTGCCGGACGCAATGGGTGAATGCGATTCGCCTGGTATACTTGGCACTAGCACCAAACGGTAAGCGAATGGTTTAGCGTTCACTTTGGGACTTTACGGTTTTTGGCATTTCGTTCGACGGTAAACTCTCAAAGTTGTCAAAGAACATCCGAAACACCGTTTGGCACTGGGTTTGCGAGTGTGTTGTTACGCGATGCACGGAGGGGGCGTAAGTGAATGGGATCGCTGGAAGGCTTGCTTGTGGAGAAGCAACGAATGACACACCTGCATCAGTTATTAATGAGAGTCTTGTTATTTCAGCACGATTCTAGCGACCAACGGGAGCGGGTTATTTCAAACCGAGCGATAGCTCGCATTGGCTGCGGCCCTGCCGCCCTACGCGTCCTCGGCATTTGTGTCCTTGTCGCGACTTGGCTGGCGTTCGCCGAATGGCAGCGTCGTGAGTATGACCATCATCGTGATCTGTCACGTAGCACTCTCGAACGTCAGGCTGAGTTCGTCGCCAACGCGATCGCCAGCAGCATTCAGTCTCATCGTTGGTTTGGTCCCTATGTGGAACAGCAGCTTCCGCGGATGCTTCAATCGCTTGCCACATGGGAGAGCATTCTCGCGGTTGCCGTGGTTGCGGACGCTTCGACCAGCGACCAGGACCATGTGTCGGCTGCATCGAGCGAGACAGCTTCTGAGATTCCAGCGAGGTTTTTTTCGGCGGGCGATCACGATCTGCTTGACCTGGCAACGACTTCAGGAAGCTATTGGACCGACCGCAGCTACGTTTTGGCGGTTCCGTTTCAACTGACCGAAAACCCACCTCCAGGACGCATGCAGCCCGTCGATGGAGCAATTCCTGACGATACTCGTCCGTCCTTCGGCCCGCCGTGGATGGACAACGCGGCCCGCCCCACACAGTTCAAGGCAATCGTCGTTCTTGACCGCCTCGGGGTCGATCGTCAATCGCGCCGAGAAGCTTGGCACCGCACACTGCTAGTTGTCGCGGGCGGTCTGCTGCTGGTCTGTGTGGCAGTAGCGTGGCGAGCAACTGTTCGGCTGGCGGGGGCTAAGAGTCAGGCCAAGATTCTGCAAACCGAAGCACGCCATCTACGCGAACTGGGTCTGGCAGCAGCCGGCTTGGCACACGAAACTCGAAATCCGTTGGGGCTGATTCGCGGCTGGACTCAGCGGCTGGTCGATTCTGGGCTACCCACGCCAGAGCAACAGAAACGAGCCGAAGCGGTCCTCGAAGAATGCGATCGCGTGACGGCTCGTATCAACCAGTTCCTGGCCTTCGCGCGGCCATCGGAGCATGAATTGGAAGCGGTGGACGTTCATGGATTGATCCAAGAAATCTCGACGCTGCTCGAATCGGATCTGGCTGCTCGTCGACTTCGACTGGATACGCACGGAGTCACTCAGGGCATCACCGTTCAGGCGGATCGAGGACAGCTCCGCCAGATACTGTTCAACTTGCTGCAAAACGCGATCGCCTTCGCTGCCGAAGCGGGCACGATTTCCATCGGCATGAGCCGTCATCGCGATGGCACGATTCGAGTCGAAGTCGCCGATGACGGTCCAGGACCGGAGCCCGACAAAATCGAGTCGCTGTTTGAACCGTACTTCACGACTCGTCCCAATGGGACAGGACTCGGGCTGGCGATCGTCCATCGCATCGCCACGGCTCATGACTGGCGCGTGGGGTATCAGCCGTGTGAGGGTGGCGGTGCCATCTTCTGGATCGACGGTATCCAAGCCGATCGACACGATTCTCGCCGGCCCTGGCGAAAAGGCGGTCCCTTCGCGACCGCAGCGGATGATCCGTCTATCGCTGGAGCGGTCGCTCGCCGAGAATTGAACTGATGGACAACCAACAGCCTGTCATTCTGATTGTGGACGATGAGCCTGCTCAGCGGCAGCTCTTTGCCGCGTATGCGGAATCACTGGGGATGTCGACCCGGCAAGCCGCTTCGGCCGAGGAGATGCTCGAGTTTCTTGCTGGGCAACAGCCTGACATGATTCTGCTTGATGTCCGACTCGGCGGGATGACGGGGATCGAGGCGCTGCCCAAGATCCACGAGTTGGTGCCCGCGGTTCCCGTGTTGCTCATCACGGCTTACGCGGACCTCCGCCAGGCAGTGGCCGCCCTGAAGAACGGTGCCAGCGACTACCTGTCGAAACCAATCGATCTGGACGAACTGAAAGTTGCCATCGAGGATGCGCTCTCGACGTCGTTCGACACGAGTGTGGCAGGCGATCAGGTGGTGCCACCGCTCCCCGCCGGGTTCGTCTGCGAAAGCCCGGCCCTGCGGCGAATCGTCGAGACCGTGGCCATCGCCGCCCCTTCGGATGTCCCAACATTGATCACCGGTGCCAGCGGCACGGGAAAGGAACTGATCGCGCGGTTGCTTCACGAGTGGAGTTCACGCAGCAAACAGCCACTCGTAACGGCGAATTGCGCGGCATTGCCCGAGTCGCTCGCGGAAAGCGAGTTGTTCGGCCACGTCAAAGGAGCTTTTACGGGTGCGTCGACGGATCGGCTGGGGCTATTTCGTTCGGCCAGCGGCGGGACGCTGTTCCTGGATGAAATCGGTGAGCTACCACTCCATTTGCAGCCAAAGTTATTGCGTGCGTTGGAGACGAACGAGGTGACCCCAGTGGGCTCGGACAAGCCGGTTGGCATCGACACACGATTCATCGCCGCGACGAATCGCGATCTATCGGACGATGTTCGTGTCGGGCGCTTTCGCGAGGATCTGTATTACCGGATCAATGTTGTCGAGTTGTCGTTGCCGTCACTGGATCAGCGCCGCGAAGACATTATTCCACTGGCGCGGCACTTCGCGAACGAGTACGCGGGACGCCCCGTCAGGCTCTCGCCACGTGCCACGCAGAATCTTCTCACTCATTCCTGGTCGGGCAACGTGCGCGAGTTGCGTAACGCGATTCAACGCGCGTGCCTGCTATGTCGCGGTGACGTCATCATGCCCGAACACTTGCCCGTAACGATTGGTGAACGATCGCCAGACGCAGTATTGAACACGGACACCGCACGGCTTTCGGACGTCGAACGCGCTACGATTCTCGCGACACTCGACGAGTGCAACGGCAATCGAACTCATGCCGCTCGAAAGCTTGGAATCAGTCGCCGAACGCTGATCAAGAAGTTGCACGAATTCGAGGGCGACTCGGCCTGAGTCGTAGGTGGCGTGGGAGCGATCAAGACCGAAGGTAGCACTGTGGCGTAAGCTTCCCGCTTGCGGCCGTCAAATCGGTTAGACGTCGCCCTTTCAACACCACAATTTCCAAAGATGAGGGAGCCACTTGCCAGCACATTCAAACGCTCGATACCGATCCGCAGGGCTGGCATTGCTAAACCGCCATCGAGTTTGTCGGCGACCATGTTCTCATTGCCCACTGCGAGTACCCTTGGCCTGAACTCGCTACAAGTCACTCGCCTGCCGGTCAATTGGCTCTACGAGTCGACCAAAGCCGCCAACGGAAAGTAGGAAAAGTGGGCCGTGCGAATCAACATGCCGTGAGCAAACGGGCAGAACCCTCTCAAGCGGATTGTCATTTGTTGCGAAATCAGGAGAAGTCACTGATCTGCTTCACTTGATTTCGAGACTGAGCAAATTCCCGCCGACATCTTTACAGTAGATTTTTCCGTGCGACAGTACGACGTGCGACCAGAGGTCGCTTCCGGAGAGCGTTTTTCGAGAAGCGAGCGACGTGAACTGTTCGGGAGATGCAACCGCTGATTCGGCGAGAATCAAATCTCCCCGATTTCCCAGCACGATCAGGCGCTCATCTTTGGTCAGCACGCACGAAGCTCCGTAGTTGAAGTTCGCTCCCTTCCAGATTGTCTTGCCGGTTTTCCAATCGAGACAATAGAGTTGAGGACCGGCCATGTAGACGCGATCTTTGTGGATAATCGGACTGCCGATGTGTGAGCCAACAGGTTGCTCCCACTCGCGTCGAAAGCCTTCCAGGGTCACGGTCAGTTTGCAGGTTGAGGGGTTCGACATTTTCTCGTGGCTATGATACGAGCTGATCAGGACGTTCTCGCCGTTGATGGTCGGAGTCAGAATGTTATTGGCGTAGGTGGACTTCCAGGGATAGGTTCCGATTGTTTTGCCTTCGTGTCCTGCATCGAGCCGCATCGCAACCAGTTCGAATTGAGTGAACACAACAAGACAAGGCACTCCACCGACCGTCATGACGACCGGACTCCCGCTGTGTCCGGCAAAGCCCTTGTACTCGGATGCCCAAATGGGTTTCCCGGTTCGCTTGTCAAACGCGCGAACCGTTCCCGAAGGAGCGCCGACTTCGACAATCAGCCAATTCCTGTAGACCAGCGGCGCGGTGGTATATCCGTAATCGCGCAGGTTGCTTTTCCCGAGGCGTCCGTATCCGGGACGTTGCGGCATCTTGTACTCGTCGTACAGATTCATCTTCCAGACAGTCTC
>CAUJKL010000023.1 GCA_963204995.1 Planctomycetota bacterium
GGCTTTGCGCTGTTCCGGCGGCGACCTCTAAACATTATGCGGGAAAGGCGCAACGCCTTGGTCCGGCCTACGCGGTTCGCGGGACTAACGGTGCTGTGGAGTGTTGGATGCCGATCGAGTTCTATTGCCCAGGTTGTGGGAACCTGATGCGCACGCCGGACGAAACGGCGGGGCGGAAGGGGCGATGTCCAACTTGCCAACTGAAGGTTCAAATTCCAGCCAACTCGGTCGCCACCACTTCTTCCGAGTCCGCTGTTCCTCGGTCGGCGATCGCAGCGAGTCCCCAAGGGAACGGTCCCGAACCGATTCGCTTCGACTGTGGCAGTTGCGGCAAAACGTTAAGCATCCCCGCCATTAACGCAGGTAAGAAGGGCCAGTGTCCTCACTGTGGCAAGTTACTTTCGATTCCATGGAAGTCGCCAGCCGCCGGTGAGCGTTGGAGAGGAACACCCAAACAGAAGCCGACGCTCACGAAAGCCGGCGGCGAGAAGATTGAATTTCATTGTTCTAGCTGTCGCGAAGTCGTGCGTGTGGGCGCTGCCGCAGCGGGCAAGAAGGGACAATGCCCACGTTGCAAGGCGGTGATTCAAATTCCGCTGAAGTCGACAAGCATAACTGGTTTGCAACCCATTCCCAGCGATCGCCCGACCGCTTCACCTCGACCGCAGCCTAAACCAACCACGCCGACCCCGGGCCTGACACCGCTCCCCAACTTATCGCCCGCATCATCGGGCCTAACGCCACTCGACGGCTTGGACGTCTTGTCGCCGCTTGATCCGCTTGGTCTGACGCCGCTTGGTCCGGCAGGTTCCGCTGCGTCTCAAGATGATCCATTTGGCGGAGATCTTTTCGGAATGGGCCCGATCGACGATGGCAATCCGTTCGCGAAAGGCACCAATCCCTACTCGGCACCGAGGCTAACACCTGCAATTCCGGCGCGGCCACGAAGAAAGGGCGCGCGAACCGTGGCTGAGATCGTGACCATGATTTGCGGTGGATGCCTCACGGTCTATGCGGTGGCTCAGATCATTTTTGTGACGATTTCTTTGTTCATGCACAGCGCCGCGTCGTTTGCCATGCTCGACCGCTTGAAATCGCAAGGTGGCGACACCGCGTCGGCCATGGGGAGCGTAGCTGTACAGATCTTCGCCGTTGTCCTTAGCGGAATCGTGATGCTGACGATCCTGGCCGGCGGCATTCAAATGATTCGATTCAAGGTCTGGGGCTTGTGCTTGGCAGCGTGTATCCTAACGATGGCACCTTGTAACTGCTTCTGTATTCTCGGATTGCCAATCGGAATCTGGGGGACGGTCATGTTGTCGTTCGGTTCCGTTCGCTCCGCATTTCGTTAGCAAGTAAATCAGGGTGGGCGCGACCCACACAACCATTCGCAATACTTTCAAGGCTTTGAGTCTTCTATGCCAATCCAATTTCAATGTCCACACTGCCAGCACGCGATGCAATTGCCGGATACGGCAGCTGGCAAGCAAGGCAAATGCCCTAAGTGCTCCAATGCGGTGACCGTTCCTGCGGCAGCGGCTACTGCCCCGTCGAATCCTCACGACGAGGAGTTTTGGTCCGAGTTAAACGAGAAGAAGGAAGCCGCGCCCCAGGAAGAAAAAGATCCGCACAAGACGGAGAAGCGAACCGATGCACAAATCTTGAAAAAAATGTTGGGCAAAGCCGAAGAGGCGAAAGTAGTAAAGCGGATTGGGATGCCGTGGGAACGACCGCGGGAAGGAGGCATGTTCGATCGGTATTGGGATACAGCCATTGGCGTAATGAACCACTCCACGGACACGTTTGCGGTGATGAAGATCCAAGGTGGAATTCGTGGCCCGTTCGGGTTCCTGCTGATCGGCACGATCGCGGGCTCTCTTATTCTCTCGGGCCTCGTCACACTTTGGAATGTTAACACGCTCGTATCGGCGCTGCAGGCACCGGCACCGGCCGCCGAATCGAAAACGGGAGAAGCCGCCGCAGAGCCCGCTCCGCCTGTGACGAGGAGCATCACGCCACAGGATGTCATTCCGGTTGTCCTCGCGTGTTTGGGAACGTTAACGGCAGGCATCCTTGTCGGGCTCGTTCACGTCTTGCTCCAGACATTATGCCTTAAGGTCGGGTTGGCAATCGCCGGTGTAAAGGATTCCGGGTTTGAGAGAAACTTTCGTATCGCGGCATTTACGAATGGCTCGGTGTTTCTTGCAAATGTCGTTCCCGTGCTTGGTGTCGCGTTCATGTTGTTTCTATGGTTCAACGGGATGGTCAAGGGCATCATTTCCGTTTACGAGATTCCACAAAACAAAGCCGCAATCGCCGTAATTGTGGTGTTTGTGCCGTTAGTCATGCCAATCGCTGCGGGCGTGTTGTTCCAAGTGTTCAGGTTGCTGGGATATATTTAGCATCGTACGGGAAATAAGTGTCCGATTTGGCCGTAGCGAAACTCGTCAAGACTTTCGGCTGCCCGCAATTCCGAAACTCTTGACGAGTTTCGCTACGACAATAATTGATCGCGCGATGCTTAGTAGATAATGCAAGCGTTGGCGTTCCACCACGCAGTCAAACAAGGTAAGGATTCAAAATGCCAGTTGAATTCCGTTGTACAGGATGCTCGAAGCTGCTTCGCACTCCGGACGAAAGTGCCGGGAAAAAGGCGAAGTGCCCGCAGTGTGGCGAGATCGTCGATGTTCCGCTGGCCAGCCAGTCGGAGACCGCACCCGTCGTTACCTCGCCCTTCGCTCAAGCGGCCGCTACGAATCCGTTTGGTGATTCTGGCACCGGTCGAGGAAGTCGCATGGAGTCAGCGAACCCCTACGTTTCGCCCAGCATCAGCACACCGTTCGCCGCGAAGACGCCTGTCGCGGGACTCACGCATCAGATCATTTCGTTCGATGAAGTCATGGGGACTTCCTGGGAGTTGCTAAAGCTCCAGTTCGGTCAGGTTATATTGTGTGGCCTGTTGATGATCGCCCTCTCGATCGGCGGAGCGATTGTTGCGGGCATTGTTGGCTCGATCGGCCAAGCGATCGGGAATATCTATGCCGTCATGTTCTTTGGGTTCATCCAGCAAATCATCAGCTTCGGCGTCAACACCTACCTGCAACTCGGCTTGCTCATCTTCGGATTGCGATTGGTGCGAACCGGCGCGCCCAATGTCTCGGATATTTTTGCTGGCAAGGACTATCTCTTAAGAGGATTGGGGCTGTTTCTGATCGTCACTCTAATCTCCTACGGTGCATTTCTGCTTTGTATTGCGCCGGCCTTCGTGACGTTTGCGTTCGGAGAAGATGTAGTGACCTTTGCCGCGTTTGTCATCTGCGGGCTGGTAGGAGTTGGGCTGGGCTCGTACATAATGCTGCGGCTGTTGTTGGCGACGACGTTTCTGGTTGATCGAAACGAGGGAGTCTTTGCGTCTTTGCGACTCTCGGGCCAATTCATGGCTGGGAACAAACTCACAACCTTTCTGCTCTTGATTGTAACGGGCATCATTTCGACGATCTTCATGCTCGTAACTTGTTTCGTGGGGTCGATTGTAGTCGCGCCCTTCTTCTTTGGTGTCCTCGTGCCAACGATCTACCTTACGGCGACCGGCCAGCCGATCTATCGCACCGCATGACACGCTCGTTTCCTCCCACCTGAAGCAAATCAGATCATGACTGATCCAACAAGTCGATTCATCCTCATCGGCCTTCTCGTCGTTATTCCGCTGACTGGCCAGACGTACGGGCAAGCACCGGCAGATCCGAACAACGAACCGACGATCGCAGAACTCGCTGCCAAGCTGCCGCCGGTTCCGCCGCGAGAGCCAGAAGCGTCGCTCGAAGCCATCGAGCTGCACCAGGACTTTCGCGTCGTCCTGGTTGCCGCCGAGCCACTTGTTCGCGATCCGGTGGCGATCGACTTCGACGAATCGGGCCGCACGTTTGCCGTGGAACTGCCATCCTACAACGGCTACGCCATCGAAGGTGACAAAAGTGGCGGGACGATTCGGATGCTGGAAGACACGAATAACGACGGCGTGTGTGATAAGAGTACCGTCTACCTCGACGACCTTAAGTATCCGACGGCCATCGCTTGCTGGGATGGTGGGCTGTTTGTGGGCGACGCGCCGGACTTGCTGTTCGTGAAAGATACGAATGGCGACGGCAAAGCCGACAACCGCCAGGTCGTATTCACGGGCTTCGGTTCCGACGCGGCTGGCGAGGCGCACCTGAATTCGATTCGCTGGGGCTTCGACCATCGTTTTCATTTTTCGACCAGCCTGTCGGGCGGTGACATTCGCGTTGGCAGCGATCCCGATGCGGCAGCCGTTTCCGTTCGCGGTCGAGGCTTTATCTTCGATCCTCGCGACCTGACGAAGTTCGAATTGACCAGCGGCGGCGGGCAGCATGGAATGAGCATGGACGACTGGGGCAACAAGTTCGTTTGTTCAAACAGCGTGCCGGCTCAGATGCTGATGTACGACGATCGCTACCTGGCCCGAAACTCTTCGCTGCAAGCACCGGCCGCCGCCGTGGATATCGCTCCCGAAGGAAGACTGACGCATCTGTATCGAGTTAGCCCCGCCGAACCGTGGCGCGAGCTGCGGACGAGCCTGCGAAAGACGGGGAAATTCCGCGGGTCGGACGAAGGTGGGAAGCCATTTGGCTTCTTCACGGGTGCGACAGGAGTCACGATCTATCGTGGAGATGCTTGGCCCGACGCATATCGAGGTAATTTATTGGTCGGCGATGTTGCGAACAACTTGGTTTATCGTGCCACGCTGGAGCAACAGGGAGTCGGCGTTGTCGCGCGTCGCGCCGATGAAGGACGTGAATTCTTCGCCTCTCGCGACATCTGGACCCGCCCTGTGCAGTTTGCGAATGCGCCGGATGGAACGCTGTACGTGCTGGATATCTATCGCGGCTTGATCGAAGGAGCGGCGTTTCTACCACCCGAGTTTTTGAAGGTCATTGATCCCGTGAGTGGAAATGATCGGGGCCGGATCTATCGCGTCGAACCGAAGGTGTTTTCCCGCCGTCCGACACCAGACTTGCGAGCGAGTTCGACGGCCGAGTTGATTGCGTTGCTGGATCATCCGAACGGCTGGCATCGCGACACGGCTTCTCGCTTGCTATACGAACGACAAGACCGTGCGGGCGTCGCACCACTAGAAGAGCTCACGCGAAAAGGTACGCGTGCCGAAGGCCGAATGACGGCTTTGTATGCGCTCTCTGGGCTTGATGCCTTGAGCGAAGCGACTTTATTGGCTGCGCTGGACGACGACGCTCCGCTGGTTCGCGCACATGCGCTGCGGCTGAGCGAGCAGTTCGTCTCCACATCGCCAGCGCTCGTAGCTCGCATCTGTCGCATGACCGAAGATTCGGACGTTCGCGTGCGATATCAGCTGGCTTTCTCGCTGGGAGCCGCCAGCGGCGCGGAACGCAACGCGGCTTTGGCGAAGCTGGCGATCAGCGATGGCCGTGATTCCTGGGTCCGACTCGCCATTCTCAGCTCGTTGCTCGAAGGGAGTGGCGACGTGTTCGAATCAGTGGCATCTAACAAGGCGTTTCGCGACACTCCCGATGGCCGAAAATTCCTCTTGGCGGTTGCTAAGCAGATTGGCGTGAACAACCAGCAGGATGAGATCGCGGTTGTATTAAAGTCGCTCAGCAATCTATCGGCTGCCGAGAAGCCACTGGCCGAATCGCTAGTTACGACGCTGGCGGAACAACTCTCGGGCGACGCTCGGGCAGAGATGCTCACTGCCGCGGGTGGCCAGGCTGGTGCAATGCTCGATAACTTACTCAGAAATGCGAAGGCAACTGCCAGCGACGATTCGCAGCCGATCGCAGCTCGAACGGCGGCTGTTCGCACGCTACGACTCTCGCCGCTGGCAGCAGTGCAAGATCAATTCGCCGATCTACTCGAGCTGCGGCAACCGGTTGAAGTGCAGGCTGCGGTGCTCGATTCGTTGGCGGAATACAACGACCCGAAGGTCGCGGACTTAGTCCTGGCTTCCTGGCCGAGTCTAAGCCCTCGTTTGCGCGCTGGTGCTGCCGAGACCTTGATGTCGCGTCCGGTGTGGCTCGCGGCTCTGTTGGACCGGGTCGAACAGGGAGTCGTCGCACGCGCCGATCTGGATGCCGCGCGAGTCGAATTGCTGAAGCAGCATCCCGACCCAGCTATCGTCGCAAAAGTCTCTCACTTGTTTGCCACTGCGACTTTGCGGCAACGGCAGGAAGTGATCGATCAGTACCAAACCGCATTGCAAGCAACTGGAGTAGCAGAACGCGGAAAAGACGTTTTTAAGAAGGTTTGTTCGGCTTGTCACCGGCTAGAAGAGGTGGGTACAAGTGTCGGAGCTGACTTGAAAGGGATTCGAAACCGCGGTCTCGCTGCGGTCATGCTGAATATTCTCGACCCGAACCGCGAGGTGAAGCCACAGTTTCAAGCTTATGTCATCGTGACCGCAGATGGTCGAATCACCACCGGGATGATTCAGGCGGAAAACGCAAATGGGCTGACCGTTCGGCGCGCGGATGGGACTTCGGTCGAGGTGCAACGCAATCAGATCGAGGAGCTTCACAGCACAGGCGTTTCGTTCATGCCGGAAGGCCTGGAGAAGCAACTCGACCCTCAGGCGATGGCCGATTTGCTGGCCTATCTGGACTCCTTGCCTTAAGAAATTGTGCCCGATCGTAACGGAAGTTTCGGATAGTTTCGCAGCGACGTTCGCAAGCGGGTGAGAAAGGCCGCGAATAGCTAACACTTGGTCAATCTTTGCGGACTGGCGAGCCGATCCAAAAAGTAACGACTAGATTGAGGTGGAGCGGTTGTTCATTTGGCCGGCGAGATTTATACTTCTACTGGTCCAGTCTGTTTTTTAGGAAGGAGCTTCGGGCGTCTTGTCACGCAGTCCCAAGATCCTCTGTGTGTCCGACAACAATCCCGCGCTGACTTCCATTTCGGATCAGATGCGTGGTGTGGCTGATGTCGTTGACGTAAAAAGCCCCGTTCGAGCCCTGGCTCGACTAAACCGCCAGCCGGACGAATTCGACGCTCTCTACGTCGCGGCGGCCCATTTCCAAGATGCCTTTCGGCTGGGACGGCTTCTGCAAAACGAGCGGATCTTGGAAGGCATGCCGGATGGCGTCGCCATGTTGGACATCGACAACAGCATTCTTTGGGCAAACTCGAAGTACCGCCAGTGGTGTCAGAAAACAGATGTCGTCGGCCTGGGGTTCTATCAAGCACTCGGAAACCCTGAGATTTTGGGGCCGGATTTCTGTCCTTTTCACACCGCCTTAGCAACCGGCCAGCCGAGCATTTCAACGCTCCGTTCAGGGGATCTCTATTTCCAAACGCATGCCGCACCGATCGACGAGCCGGACGGACAGTCGCAGTACTTGATCGTGACCGTTCGCGATGTCAGTGCGGAAATGCTTCAACAGCAGAAGCTCGCCGCGATCCACAAAGCGGGGATCGAGCTGGCCGATTTGACTCCCGATGAAGTGTTTAACATGGGCGTCGAAGAGCGAATTGAGCTGCTCAAGTCGAACATTCTGCATTACACCCAGGATCTGCTTCGTTTTGATGTCGTTGAAATTCGTGTCAAAGACGAGCAAACGGGGCGCCTCGAGCCATTGCTGTCGTACGGTATCGACGAAGATGCAGCGAGAAGGCCGTTATATGCTCGCCCCTCTGACAATGGCGTCACCGGGTTTGTGGCTGCGACCGGAAAGAGTTACCTGTGCGAGGACACTAACGAAGATCCGTTGTACATCCTGGGCTTTGAAGGTGCCAAGAGTTCGCTGACCGTACCGTTGATTTTCCACGATCAAGTGATCGGCACGTTCAACGTCGAGAGTCCGGAACCGCGCGCCTTCACCGAGAGCGACTTGCAGTTTCTCGAGATCTTTTCTCGCGACATTGCGGTGGCGTTGAATACGCTTGAATTGATGGTAGCTCAGCGTGCCAGCACCGCACAAGAAAGCGTCGAAGCCATCCACGGTGCCGTGGCTTTGCCCGTTGACGAGATCTTGAACGATGCCGTGAACGTGATGGAGCGATACATCGGCCACGAACCCGAAGTGGTGCAACGACTCCATCGGATTCTGAAGAACGCCCGCGATATCAAGCAAGTTATCCACGAAGTCGGCCAAACGATGGCACCCGCAGAGGCAGTGCCCGCTTGTCCCGAAATGACGAAACACGCAAAACTACGGGGTTGCCGCGTGCTGGTGGTGGATGCCGACGACAGCGTCCGGAACGACGCGCATGCATTGCTAGAACGCTATGGCTGTAATGTCGAAACCGCCCATGAAGGCGGCGAGGCGTTCTTTATGGTCCGAAACTGTGGTCCTGACGTCGAATACGACGTGATCATCGCGGATATTCGACTGCCGGATGTGAACGGGTTCGAGCTCCTGGTCAAACTCCAAGAGATTCTCGACCCAGTGCCCTTGGTGTTAATGACCGGTTTTGGGTACGATCCCGGCCACTCAATCGTGAAAGCGCGTCAAGCCGGGCTGCACCCGAAGGCAATCCTCTACAAGCCGTTTCGGTTAGACCAATTGCTTGAAACGGTCGAGTGTATGTTGGACGTCTACGGACAGGTTCCGCAAGCGTAGCCGAAGCTTGGCACTCGCCAGGCACGGTAACTGGCTTCCGACGGAAGCTTAGAGTAACTTGCGAATCCGTCCCCGTTTTGCCCTGTCTCACGTCGGTCTTATACCATGCAGTTTGCGTCGTACGCCTGGTTACTTGCAGGTATCGCAGGTCATCTCGCCCTGTGGGTGGCGTTGTTTAATCGCAATCACGCGTTGGGACTTCCGCGCAGCGTCATCCAGATTACCGAAAAGATCCACATTTCGGTGGCGATGGGCCTCCCTGTTTACTGGGTCTGCCGCCTCATCGCGCTGTCGCTTCCCTCCGATCCTGTCGAGGCTCTTTTTTCAGATCACCACGTCGAAGCGGCATACTTCTTTGTGTGCTGCGGAGCCCTGGCCTATGTCACGGCGTTCTGGTTGTATCGACGCCTGACAACGACCCCGCCAGCGGCTCTGCTCGAAGCGAACATCACGATCCACGATGTCCAGCTGACAACCGACACTCCATTGGTCAGTGGCATAGTGACGACCGCGTTATCAATCATTTCCAGAAACGAGATGACGAAGCTGTCTGTCACGGAGAAAACGCTCGCACTCCCCTCGCTCGATTCGCGGCTGGAGAATCTCACCATCGCGCATCTCTCGGACTTGCATTTCACCGGCAAGTTATCTCGAAAGTATTTCGAGTTCGTGATCGACCGCGTGAATGAAATGAATGCCGATCTTGTCGTTGTGACGGGAGACATCGTCGACGTCGACGAATGCGTCGCCTGGATACCGGAAACGCTCGGTCGCCTCCGCGCACGTTGTGGGAAGTTCTTCATTCTTGGGAACCACGACAAACGCGTGAGCGACATTCCTGGCTTGCGAAGGACGATCACCGACTGCGGATTCGTCGATCTCGGCAGTCGATCTGACTATTTCACAATTGATGGCTGCAAAATCTTGCTGGCGGGAACCGAGCGGCCTTGGTTCGGATCCGTTCCTGAAGTGCCGGCGCGCACCAGGAGCAGCGACGGCTCGCCGGTATTTCGGATCTTGCTCTCGCATTCGCCCGATCAGATTCC
>CAUJKL010000024.1 GCA_963204995.1 Planctomycetota bacterium
CTGCCGGGGCTGTAAAGCCCCGGTAACGAGCATTCAACTTGCCTTAAGCCCCGATAGGGGCGACACAGTAGGCGCGCAGTGCGGTGTGTCGCCCTTATCGGGGCTTTCGGTGCAAGATGCAGCTGATTCCGGGGCTTTACAGCCCCGGCAGTGGTTGTGCCGACCCTCCGGGCCTAAGAATACATTGGGCGCGCGCCATGCGCAACAAGGCGATTAGTACCGCTGAACTCTCAATAATGAGGCGGCTTCTCGTCGAGCGGGTCGCGTATCGTTTCCTGATGCTCGCTGATGGAACGAATCCGCCCTTCTTGCTCCCGGCATTTCGCCTCGACGATCGCTAATTCCTTGCGAACTTGAACGACAGCGTCGTTCAACTGGTGAACCAAGTGCTCATGGTGCGAGAAAAGTTCTTCAAGCTGTACGATCCGTCGCAGCAACGGTTCCGTCTCTGACATTGCGAACACCTACTTGGCTTAATCTACCTTGAATGCGACATTGATTGTCGTGAGCGTGTGCCGCGCTCGCAAGGAGGCCCGCCGGCTCTGCAAGGTTGACGAGCGTTTCCCTTGGGGATCTGCCTGACCGGACAAAACCTAGATGTCAGATTGTTCTCGTCGTCGCCGCAACCAACAGTGAGATAGCGAACGCGGTCACCAAGGCAGAAAAATACCAAAGCGGTGACAAGTCCCCGCACTCCAGATGCGACGAATCCCAGACCGTGGAGCGACTCCAGGGTCATTACCGATGAGGTTTCCTTGAACGTTCCATCGCAGTTCATATTCACGATCTGTCAGCACGGCGCGGAAGACGCCCTCAAGGCCGAACTCGCCAAGACCTGGCCCGACTGGCGACTGTCGTATTCACGACCCGGCTTCGTCACCTGGAAGCTTCCCGAGACCGGCAAGCTTGCTCCCGACTTTGACATCCGCTCGGTCTTTACGCGGACACACGGTTTCTCGCTCGGCAAAGTGACCGGCGACTTGGCGAACGAACTTGCCGAACGCGTTTGGCCGTTGGTTGAAGGACTTCCAGTCGACCACATTCATGTGTGGCAACGGGACGAAGCGGTGCCCGGTGTTAAAGGATTCGAGCCAGGGCGAACGGTCTTGGGCGATGAGGCCGCAGCGCTCATCCGCGACGCACAGCCGGCACCAGTCGGCGAACGGCGGCTTCCCATCAATCGCACGGCTCGTTCCGGCGAAGCAGTTCTCGATTGTGTCCTCGTCGAGCCCAACGAGTGGTGGGTCGGTTGGCATCGCGCCTCGACTTTGCCGACGCGCTGGCCGGGCGGAGTTCCCTTGATCGAGACCGAGTCGGAAACCATCAGCCGAGCCTATTTGAAACTGGCGGAAGCGCTGCGCTGGTCGCAGCTGCCAATGGCCAAGGGCGACTTGTGTGCGGAACTTGGCAGTGCGCCCGGTGGAGCAGCACAGTTATTGTTGGATCGAGGCATGTACGTCATCGGCGTCGATCCCGCAGAGATGGACGAACAGATCCTAGAGAATCCCAACTTCGCGCATCTACGGGCTCGGGCCTCCGAAGTGAAACGCAGCGAGTTTGCACGCGTTCGCTGGCTGCTGGCCGACGCCAATGTTGCTCCCGATCACACGCTCGATTCCGTCGAGGCGATTGTCGCTCATGACGACACGCACGTGCGCGGCCTGCTGCTCACGTTAAAACTTCCCGAGTGGGATCTCGCCAGCCACATCCCCGCATATATTGATCGCGTCCGCTCGTGGGGATACAAGTACGTGCGAGCACGACAGCTCGCCTTCAATCGCCAAGAGGTTTGCCTTTGCGCATTAAAGAACCGGAGTATGAGACGATTCAAACCGAAGGGACCGATCAGACGTAAGCGAAGGGAAACTTGAGGCACGCATGACTGAGCCACACGATTCTGCGGACGATCAACCTGCCACACGCTACAACCGACGTGCGATCCTGGCATCGCTCGCGGGCCTCGGGATTGGCACCACCGTCTTCCACCGCGCTCTCGCCCAGCAAGTATCCGCTTCGCGTGCCGTCACTCCCGAAATGATCCAGCAGGCGGAATGGGTCGCTGGTTTGGAGTTGGCCGAAGAGGATCGAGCGGCGGTGGCTGGCAAGGTTCAGTCCACCTTACAACGCATCGACGAAATGCGGAAGGTCGAAGTCGGTTACGACGTGCCGCCAGCGTTGTTGTTCAACGCCGCTCCAACAATGCAACATGACGGCGCACTCGACCGCAGCGCGGCGCAAGCGAACGCCACACTCGTCAACAAGCCCGCGAGCGACGAAGCCATCGCGTTCCTGTCGGTCAATGAACTCGCTTCGCTGATCCGCACCAAACAAATCTCGTCCGTCGAGCTTACAAAGCTGTATCTCAACCGTCTGCATCGCTTTAACGAGACGTTAAAATGTGTCGTCACGTTCACGGACGAACTCGCGTTGCGCCAAGCGAAGCAAGCCGATGATGAACTGGCCAGCGGAAAATATCGCGGCCCGCTGCATGGGATTCCTTGGGGTGCGAAGGATCTGATCGCGTATCCCGGTTACAAGACGACTTGGGGCGCGACGCCGTTCCAAGATCAGCAGCTCGACGTGAAAGCGACAGTCGCCGAACGCTTGGATCAAGCCGGTGCCGTGCTGGTCGCAAAGCTCTCACTGGGGGCCTTGGCGATGGGCGATCAATGGTTCGGCGGGATGACGCGCAATCCTTGGAACACCGAGCAAGGTTCGAGCGGTTCGTCGGCTGGTTCCGCATCGGCGGTGGCAGCAGGACTAGTCGGCTTTGCCTTGGGCAGTGAAACGCTCGGCAGTATCGTGTCGCCGTGCCGACGTTGCGGCACCAGCGGTTTGCGGCCAACGTTCGGACGAGTCAGCCGCTACGGCTGTATGACGCTGGCGTGGTCGATGGATAAGGTCGGCCCCATTTGCCGCTCGCTGGAGGATTGCGCCATCGTCTTCGGAGCGATCCACGGCCACGATGGACGCGACGGCACGGCAGTGAACCAACCATTCCACTGGCCGCTGCCGGGCGAACTGTCCGCGCTGCGAGTCGGTTACATCGAAGAAAGTAATGTCGCGGCGGAAGATCGAGCCGACCTTCGTGTTTTGCGAGAACTGGGTGTGCAACTCGTTCCCATCCGATTGCCGGACACGCTGCCAGTGTGGGCCATGACGATCGTGCTTAATACGGAAGCGGCGACCGTGTTCGACGAACTGACGCGCAATAACGTCACCGAAGGCTTAAACACTTGGCCGAATTCCTTTCGGCAAGGTGCGTTCGTGTCGGCGGTTGAGTATCTCCGAGCGAATCGATTACGAACAATGTTGATGCGGGAGATGGAGACCTTGATGTCGGGCATCGATTGTTATGTGGGTGGAGACGACTTGGCGCTCACGAATCTGACTGGTCATCCCACGGCGGTCATGCCAAACGGATTTGATCAGAAGGGCGAAATTCGTACGCCGAACGCGATTACCTTCACGGGAGAGCTGTTCGGCGAAACGAAGTTGCTGGCGGTTGCCCACGCGTATCAGCGAGCAACGGGCTTCCATCGAGAACATCCGGCATTAGGTTAGTTGTACGTAGCAGACGAGAAATTCCAGAGAATGCCACGAAAAACACGAGAAGTCACAAAAAGAAATCTGCCACCAGAGTAAACGGATCGAGCTTTGTCTTCCTTTGTGCGTTCTTGTGCTTTTCGTGGCGACCGCACCCCTCAACCAAGAGACATCATCCAGGTTACATCATGAACCTCAAAGAACGTCTACGCCGACAACTGATTTCCGCCCGCGAAACGAGCGAGCGGTATTTGGAAGATTTCAAGACACCCGAGGCGTGGACGACGATGGTGCATGTGAAGGCGAATCATGCGTTGTGGTTTGCCGGGCACATGGCGAATACCGACAACTTCTTCATTTCCATCGTCGCGCCAGAACGAGTCGTGAATCGCGAAGGCTTCGCCGAAAAGTTTGGAGTTGGTTCGCATCCTACGAGCAACCCAACCGACTACCCACCGGTCGATGAAGTGCTCGCGTTCATGCGAGATCGCCGCGCCGTGTTGCTTGACATTTTTGATTCGACCGCAGAGGAAGATTTTGCCAAGCCTACTCCCGAGGGTACGCCCAACTTCCTGGCTGACATCGGGTCCGTGTTCGAGATGGCCGTGTGGCACGAAGGCCTCCACAGCGGGCAACTGTCGGTCACGCGCCGGTCGCTCGGATTCGATCCCGCGTTTCGGTGAGCGGTGCGGCACTAGCCGCCGGTTTTTCCTGGGCAGCGGTAGGCCGGACCGAGGTCGCAACGCATGCCGTAGCTGCGCAAACCGAGCGGTGCTTAAACTCGCTTTGCGCCGCCAAGACCGGTGCGATTCGCGACCGAAGTTCCGGCGCGGCAACGGTTTGCTTGATACGGCCTACGAAAGTCCGCCATTCACTACATCCCGATCAACAGTTTCTCGGCAACGTCTCTCGCTAGAGTCGTTGCAGCGCCGCCGATCTCGATCGTCACAACGCCTGCTTCACGACGGTTGGATGTAACTTCCCCTTCGACTCCCAGCGGCAGACCACTCTCGCTGAGGTAACGCAGAAACTCGGGCGATTGGTCGAGGACGCGAACGAGTCGAAATGGTTCGCCCACGGAAGCTTCTGCCAGACTGCGGCTGTTCGTTATATCGATCGTCCCGTCCGCACGCGGGATTGGATCACCATGCGGATCAGTCTTCGGATAGCCGAGAAACTTTTCAATGCGATCGATCAGATGGTCGCTTACCGCGTGCTCCATGTTCTCGGCTTCTTCATGGACTTCGTCCCAGGACAGCTCAAGCGTTTGAGCCAGAAACAACTCGATCAACCGGTGTCGTCGCAGGACGCGCAGCGCCAAGTTCCGTCCGCTCTCGGTCAGTCGCACGCCCTCGTACGGCGTATATTCAGCCAGGCCACTCTCGTTCAGCGTCTTGAGCATGCTCGTCACCGTCCCCGGCGAGACACCCAACGCAGTCGCAATCTGCCCCGTCCCAGCCGGCGAGTTTCCTTGACGCACGCACGTCTGGTATACGGCCTTCACGTAGTTTTCGATTGTCAAACTGGCCATAAGAAGAAATAGGGAATGAAGGAGGAGGGAGCAAGGATGAATTAGAAAGGTATCACATCCGCGTCGGCTGTTCATCCCACCCCCCTGCGACTTCGCTAGCTGGCTACACCGCCAAAGAATTCGATCCAGTACCGTCGCCACAAAGAGGCAGTGAAAAAAATCAAATCGATGGCTGCGAGCGACACAGCGTGTAGGGTGCGTGGAACGCACCAGCTGCGACAGGTTGTGGTGTGTTTCACGCACCCTACGATTGTTTCACATCCTCGAAGTGAATTGCATCAATACTTTGCGACCGTCGCCAAAACTATTTCCGGAGAAGTTGGAAAAATCGTCATTTTTTTGCCCCGGTTTTGGCTCCGTTTTTTAATAGATAGCTACAGGGCAGGCGTTCTCCTCTCAAAAAGCGGCGGGAGCGGTTTCTACTCGATCGATGCGCTCACACAACAGTCGTTGCTCGGGATGCTGGAGAGCGGCGCGGGAGGCTTGCCGGCGTCTGCCGTGCCCACGATCGATACGCTGGAGCAATCGGATACGAACATGCAACAGACAGTTCAAGGATTAGCCCGCATTTCTCATCAGTTGTAGGCCGGATCGAAGCAAACGCCGCATCTGCCGGAACTTCGGTCGCAGTTGTCGAGTGGATTTACGAGACACCATGATTTCAAGCTATTTGCGTTTGCGAAGCTCCGGCAAGGGGTTG
>CAUJKL010000025.1 GCA_963204995.1 Planctomycetota bacterium
GGCGGGCGGGTGGCTGTGGCGGAGTCTTCGACGCCACGGCTGATTGGAGTTCATGGTAAGCCGGGGCTTCGCGGACTCAGCCCCAGCCACCTCGTTCCATGAAGTTATTTTCTGGACGATCCTTATCTCAAGAAATAGGCCAGGATCGAGACCAGGACAATCGTACAACAGACCCACACGATCATATTCTTGACGAACTTTCGAGACGCTCGATCATCAGCCAGAGCTTGGCGAGAGCGTAAGGCATCGGTGATCGCATCGTGTTCCCGTGCTCCCTGTGGCTCGACTTCATCCCGCGAGACGGACGCACCGGGCGGCAACAGGTCGGCGGGCGAACGAATTTGCGGGCGGTTAGCAGGGATACCGGCAATTTGTGGTTGTGCCGGCGGTGGCGGCGCGAAGAGTGGCGGTTCAGCCATCGGCGGCGCGGAAACTGGGCTCTCGGAAACTGGGGGCTCGCTCGCCAGCGCGACCGGCTGTCGGCAATGAGGACAGGCAACTTGCAGCGTGGGCAGCGACGTATCGACCTGGAAGGGACCGCTACAATGCGGGCAATTGAACTGCGATAGCGTCATCGTGTGTACTCGCTCCTGAGAGGCACCAGTTCCAGTGTAGCCGCAAGCTTCCAGCTTGCGAGCTGACAAGCTGGAAGCTTGTCGCCACGGACAATCATTACAACCGGTGTTACCGACCAATGGAAGCTTGGCATCGTCGCGATTGTTGGCGAGTTGTCGGCCTTGCGATAAACGATCACCCATACTTGCCCAATGGACTTTGTAGAGTGCCACTTCGATATGAGGATTGAGCGATGCAGGGATATCGAACTATCGTGTTGCTGGTTGGACTCTTCGCTGGCGCGACGGCAACGCACGTGGAAGCGAGTCACCCGTCCTATCTGATCCTACGTGGGCCCGTCGCTGCCAATCCGCATCACACAAGCCAGGGATACTATCCCGGTTATGGCTACGCGGTCCAACCGCAAGCGTATTCTTATGGCTACTTCGGTGCGCAGCCTACCAAGCAATGGACGCGGCACTTCGGCTACTATCGTAACTATACCGAGTGGTCAGCCCGATAGCCGTCACACTTGCTGCTACCGGCCGAAACCGAAGAAGAAGCTGAAGTTCTGAATGTTGTCACCCGGTGCGTGATGAACTGGAATGGCAAGGTCGAGTGCCAGCGGAGCTGGTCCCATGGCAGGGATCGAAATTCGCAAACCCACGCCAGGTGACACGCGGTAGTTATTGGCATCGATCTCGATATTCTGTTCTACCGTTCCATAGTCGCAGAACACGACGCCCTTCATCATGTCGTCTGCAGTCAACGGGAACATGTATTCCACGGAACCGAGGAATTGGAATCGACCGCCCAGCGTGACGCCGCTGGCCGCATCGCGCGGTGAGGCACCGCGGAAATCAAAGCCTCGCATCGTCGAGAAACCACCCGCAAAATAGTTCTCAAAGATCGGCGTCTGCGCACCGGAGAAACCGAGCTGGAAGCTATAGGCGAGTGTGTGTCGACCCGATCCGTCCGGACGCTCACGAGCCAGGAAGTATTGACGATAGTCGATCTCACCTCGCGGATAATCGAACGAGCCGAATACTTGTTCGTAGCTCAGCTCGATCAAGTGTCCTTCGGTCGCGGCGAACGGCGTGTCGCGAGTGTCGTGTGTCATGATCGTCTTGCCGCTGAACAAGTCGTTATTGCCGCGTACGGCGTCGAGCTGCGGAACGCCAGCGACTCGCAAATTGCTGATGTTCACGTTTTCGGCTCGCAGAGCACCGCTCAACGACAAGTCGTGTGTAAGTCGATAACCGAGCGCCAAGCGTCCGCCGAGCCGTTGTTCACTCCAGTCGAAGTAACGCCGATTATAGAACGAGGCACTCGTATTCAGACTGAACGGAGTCGCCACGGAACCAAGGTACAGATAGGGTTGCGTGAAGCTAACGAGATAGCGTTGGACCTGCGTGCCGGGTTGAGCTTCAAGGCGGAAACCTTGGCCGCCACCGCGCCATGCAGTGCCGTTGACCACGTCCTCCCAACTCGTCGGCGGCCGTCGCCAATCGACATTGCGCTCGTCGATGGTGATCAGCCCGGTAACACCCAGGTTCGAATTGACACCCATCCCGAACATGAAGCGTCCGGTGCGCGTCTCGTCCACGTAGACGTCGAAATCGACTGTTGGCGGCAAGGGCACTGCCGGCTGCAGTAACGGGTCGGCATTGCCCTCTGGCAAGACACCCGGAAACGCTGGCAGGGGTTCCGGCAGCGGATTCTGTACCATCTGAGCGACGGGAGAATTATTGTTGTAGCCACCTTGCGGCGGATAATTCGTGGGAGCTGGATAGCCGTAGGCAGGGCTCTGGCCGCGCATCACGGGCTCGCCGGATACTTGCATCGGCCGTCGCCAATGATCGCTGCTCCCGGCCGTTGGCTCGTTCGCCGGGGCGAACCAATCACGCGGACTCTGACCGCGCACGATCCGCTCGGACTTCTGCTCGTCGGACTTTGGTTCAACGGCACTCGAATGGTTCATCCCGACACCGACTGCACTCGATCCAGTTTCCGGAATGCTGATCGCTGGCGCATCGACGGAACGCGCCGGTGACGTGCGCGGAGCATGCGGTTGGGCATGCGGCTTCGTCGGCGTCAACGTTGCACAACCGGCTGTGCAGAGCACAGCGGCAATCCAACTTGCGACGATCGTCTGGATGAATCTCAACGAATTACCTACCGTGAAGGACCATACGGCAACGGCCCGTACGGAGATGGCGAGAACTGACGGGGCTCTGATGGATCCGGTACAGGGTCGACGTAGATATCGATATCAAGCTCATTGGCATCGGGGCTTTGGCCTCGAACTGTTCCAGGCCGCTGCTGTTTGGCGATCCCGCCCGTGTCATTCAAGTCGGGCGGTTTAATCACGACCCGCGGTTCCTTGCCAGATTGCGGGTCTGTCTCGAACAGTTGCGATGACTTTAAGCGCCGCTCGCTCGAACGGACTTCGCGAATGTCGACGATATCGCCGGGGCGGATCGACAACCGATCGAGGATGACGCTTTCCCGTGTGTGAGGAAACTCGCCCGCAATATGAACGTTAATCTTTCCAACACGAAACTGTTCGCCTTCGGTTACGTTGTAGACCAAATCGAGCTCGCCGGGATTCTCGAACGAGAAGCGAGGTTCCGCCTTGACGTCTGCAAAGATGTAACCCTGTCCGCCGTACACATCGCGCAGCGTGTTTACATCGCGATCCATCTTGCCTTGATTGAAGTATTCGCCCGAGTGAAGATTCAACGAACTCTCGAGCGCCACCGTTTCGAACAGCGAATTCCCAAGCACCGAGACGTTGCGAACGACAAACTGAGGCCCTTCGTCGATGACAAACCTCAGTGTCAACCACTTGTTGTTCTCGTCGAAATCCAGCTCGCGCCCGATCCTTGCTTTGAAGAAGCCGAAGCTTCGATAGTACGCGGTGAGCTTTTCGACGTCGGCTTCGATCTTCGAGCGGTCCACTTTGCCGCGAAGCAGGTAATACAAGTATCCCGGCTTCGACTGAATCTGCGTTTCCAACCGCTTCGCCGAGACAAACGTGTTGCCGACAAACTCGACCTTTTCGATCCGCTGTAGCGTTCCTTCGGCGACACCAAAGACGGCGCTTCGATGTTCCGGCTCGTTCCCTTCGATGATCGAAATCTCGGCTTTCGGGAAGCCCTTGGATCGATAGTAGTCCTCGATCTTCCGGCGAGCTTCCTCGATCGCGTAGAAGTTCATCGAGTCGCCCACCTTCAGGCCGCACTGTTTGAGCAAGGTTCGATCTGTTATTCCACGATTGCCGCGGAACTCGATCGCTCGGATCGTCGGGCGTTCGAATACCTCGAACGTCACGACCATGCCTTCGGCCGCTTGCTGCGTGTAGATGCGGACTTCGCGAAACAGGCCCGATGACGTCAGCCGCCGCTTGTCGGCTTGCAACGTCTCGGGATCGTACAGCCGATCTTTGCGAGTTCGTAGATAGGACAGAACCGTGTCCTCCTTCACCGTTTCATTGCCGGTAATTCGCACTTCGGTAACCAACGGCCCTTGTGGTGCCGGTAATTGCTCTGGCGCGACGGCAAACTGCGGATCGTAGGGTTGCTGCGCTAATCCCGTACCGGTGCCAAGCGTAAGCGTGCCGACAGCCATCAAGACCAACGACAGAACCGCGTGCTCGACGAGCCACGAAGTCTGATGACGACTAAGCATTCGCTTAGATCCGATCGTTCGAGATAAGTTAGACAAGTTACGCCCGATGCAGCTCCGATCGTCCCCGCACGAGCATGGAAAAGAGCTGGCGCGGCACGAGACCTGACCAGCGGGCGGTAGAAATACAAGAAGTCGCGAGTGGCGACAAGGCGAATTCGACGTACCGATAGACTTTGCATGCACTGTAGATCTCCCTATCACAGCATGAGCAACGGCAATTTCGGCTGGCCATATCGCGAACATGACATGGACGCCCCAGCCCCGACCGGATTTGTACGATCAATCTCGCGAATGGTTCACGCCCCAGGTGCCACTGCTGGCTTGTCCAGCAGTGCTCCGTGGCGGGTAGGCACTGCTGGACAAGCCAGCAGTGGCACCCTCACACTCACACCTTTGACGCGGCACTAGTCGCGAGCGACAGCTTCGAGCAGCAACTTTGCTATGCGACTGACATCAGAACGGCTCCACGCGGGCACGGTCAACTCGACGGGATCGTCCGTGATCACGGCCGAGATCGAAGCATCCGTCGAGGCAATTGGAGCCTCCGTGATGGCGGCTCGCCAAACTTCGACTTTGAAGGCCGTGGTTTGCAAGTTGCCCTCCACTAAGACGAGATCACAGTCCGCAAACATCGGTGCCAACTTCTCATATCGATCGGACCCATCATGTGCATCGTCGTCCGTCGGCTGAAAGACCGCCGTCATACCAGGCGACAGAATCCCCACGACCGCAGCTCCCGCTCTGCGATGCCGGTGCGAGTCCTTGCCCGGCGTATCCAACTCGTGGTGGTGATGCGTGTGCTTAATCGTGCCAACGCGATAGCCGCTGGCCGTCAAGTGCTGTACCAAATCAACGACCAGCGTTGTTTTGCCGCTGTTCTTTCGACCGACGATGTGAACGCGTTTCAAGATAATTCATTTCCTTGGAAGCGAGTGTCTGTACGACGGGCCTCTGAGCCCGTCGATGTAAACGACGACAAGACCGACGGGCTCGGAGGCCCGTCGTACTGGACGCTAAGGTTCATAGGCTTCATCAAACGGATTCCTGCCGCGTGGCATCCACTTGCAGAGTGCGACACCAAGAAAGTAAAGCGCGGTTAAAGGAACGGCCATCAGCAACATGCTGATCGGATCGGCGGGAGTCAGGAACATCGAGATGACAAAGATCCCTAGGATCGCGATTCGCCATTTCTCGGTATACGTCTCGATGCTCACGATGCCGATGCGATTAATCAGCAGCATCACGAGCGGCAGTTGAAACGCGACTCCGAAACCAATCGGCAGGAACAGCACAAAGCTGATCACTTCGCTGATTCGCAAGTCGGGGTCGATCCCCATCGAGCGGCTGAAACTGAACAGGAAGTCCAGCACCGGGCCGAACACGAAGAAGAACGCCAACGCAGCACCGGACAGGAACAACGTGAGACTGAAAGGCAAGAACACATAGACATAGCGCTGCTCGTGCGGGTAAAGGCCCGCCGCGACGAACACCCAGATCTGATAGAAGAGGTAGGGGCTGGCGAGGATCAAGCCCGCCACGAAGCCGGCTTTCATCCAGATCATGAATGCCTCGTGCGGGCTGAGCGTTGTCAGCCGAGCTCGCGCTGGTCTCCAGATTCGCGTCTTTACCAAGTCGACGGAAGGAGCCGGCAACCGTTCTTCGAGAACCGTCTCGATAGTCTCCATCGGCGTCGCCAACTTCGGAGCCACTTGTTCCGTCGCGGCACCAAGCCGGACCAGCTCGTTTCGCTCGATGAAGATCTCTTCGAAAATGAAACCATAATCCGTTGCCATTGTGTCGAGTTCCGGCGGGACTTCGTCGCCATAGATGCCATGCATTTTGTCCTTGGCGACCGCTCCAAAATGTCGTTCCAAGGCGACGATGAGCGGCCCTTCGACGAACTTAACCACTCCATTCGCCATCATCATCCCAATGAGAACGCCGACGGTCAGCCCGAGTAATCCACGGACCAGAACAACCCGGAGTTCCTCCAGGTGTTCGCCGAACGTCATCTTGGTGCCTTCGAACAGGTCTTCGTTTAAATGTCGTGCCATGATTTGGCTCCCGCGCAATCTTTTCTGTGGAGGCTGTTGGGTGACCTCGCCTTCTCGCAAGCCAAAGCACAGACGCCGTCGACGAAGCCTTCAAGGCCGACAATGGCGGATTGTTTGGTAAGAGGCGAACAGGAGGTGTACGGAAGGAAACTGCCGTACCAGCAGGGGCGGGCGGTAGTGCGTTACACAACCGGGTTCTATGATAGCACAACGATCTCTGGCTGCAAACACGCGATCGGTCATCGGTACAGTTCAATGTAGGCTGTGTGCAACACACCAATTCCTCTACCATCACCGGCCATTTCTACGTCATCCCAGGAAGTTGCCAATGCCTCTTGACTATCCGCTTCGCTTCGAGTCGCTGTTTCGTCGCTATCTGTGGGGCGGTCGACGACTTCAGACGGTGCTTGGCAAGCAGATTGGCACAGGCGACGACTATGCAGAAAGTTGGGAGATCGTCGATCATGGCTCCGATCAGAGCGTCGTCAGGGCAGGGGAGTGTGCCGGGAAGTCTCTCCGGGATTTGGTGCGGGAGTCCGGTCACGAGTTGTTCGGTCGGCATCATCCGCAGGCTCAGTTTCCGCTACTGTTCAAATTCCTCGACGCGCACCGCAACCTCTCGGTTCAAGTTCACCCGAATGACGAGCAGGGCCAGCATCTCGATCCGCCTGATCTCGGCAAGACCGAGGCGTGGGTCGTATTACATGCGGAACCTGGCAGTCTAGTCTACGCTGGACTCAAGCGAGGCTTTGATCGCCAGGCTTTCGAGCGAGAAGTCAATCGCGGGACGACCGAGTTATGCCTGCATCGCTTCGAGCCCCGTGTCGGCGATTGCATCTTCATTCCGGCTGGCACCGTCCATGCACTCGGCGCGGGATTGATCATCGCCGAGATTCAGCAAGCCAGCGACACAACGTTCCGCGTCTTTGATTGGAATCGAGTCGGGCCTGATGGTCAGCCTCGCCCGTTACACATCGAACAGGCATTGAGCGTGATCGACTACGACACGGGTCCGGTTACGGCCCGCCAACCGCTACCGACCGACCGCAGTCATGTTTCAAGACTCGTCGCCTGTGACAAGTTCGTTCTCGATCGTTGGGAGTTTGATGCCACGCAAACAATCGGCGGTGATGACCGCTGTCACATCCTCGCCGTCCTCGAAGGAGAAGTGCGAGTATCGGGCGACCCGATGGATGAACCGCTAACAAGGGGACAAACGATGCTGCTGCCGGCCGCAGCTGGCGAGTGCAAGTTGATTACCCGCACCGAGACGCGGATGCTCGATATGTATCTCCCATAGCCTGGGATAGCTCCATTGGACGGTTCACCGCAGCTGTCATAGCTTGCCTCTTCGGCTTGGCCGTCCACCAGATCCGATACAGTCCGAAATACCCTAAGAGGCTCGGTCTAAATGAGTTGCGGCAGCTCAAGCCTCTCTATCGAAGCGTCGATGCTGATACTTGTAGCTGGGGAATCTCAAGAGATTGGCGTTCATCAACCTCGCCAACCTCTCTATAATCCCCGCCCCGACCGTGCGTCCAGCGAACGAGGCCAGAGACATGACGAACAACATCAAACTAGCCGTGGCCAGTTGTTTCGTCACGATGACACTGGGCTGTAGCCTGCCGCGTCCGCTGTTCGCACCACCCGGCCCCGTTCGCTATCAGCAGAACAACGCCTCGTATCACGATCCGTATCCCGATCCCGATGCTGGTCCGGAAATCGATGGCGGGCGGCCTCGCGATTTTCAGATTCCGAGTGCCGAGCCCGTCCGCAGTCGCGTCTACACCGATCGATTGCAAGGCCGATAAACGGCCGTGCATCGGGTGGCTGTGGCGGAGTCTTCGACGCCACGGCGACTTCCAACGCATCTAAGGCCAGGGCCTCGCAGACTCAGCCCCAGCCACTTCCGTAGACCGAGCCGCCTGCTCGATGCACCTCACGTGTGCTATGATGGGGCGTTTGCCCGCCCGAAGCTCTACCCATCGGTGAATTGCTGTGCCTCCTCGTCGCCCTGCCTCCAAAGCTCGCCCCGCCTCGAAACGTCGCACCGCGAATTCCGCTGAACAAGAGTCGACCGGAGCCGAGCGACTCCAAAAGGTTCTAGCAGCCGCCGGAGTCGGCAGCCGCCGCGACTGCGAGCAATTGATCCTCGAGGGGCGAATTGAAGTTGATGGCAACATCGTTCAAACACTCGGCACTCGCGTCGATCCGCAGACTCAACGCATCCGCGTCGATGGGACAACGTTGCCGACCCCGAAGCGTGTTTACTACATGCTCAACAAGCCTCCTGGCGTATTGTGTACCAACAACGACCCCAGCGGACGGGCGCGAGCCGTCGACCTGATTCGCAGCAACGAACGGCTGTTCACGGTGGGTCGGCTCGATCAAGCCAGTGAAGGTCTGATCGTCATCACGAACGATGGAGAACTTGCCAATCAACTGACACATCCGCGCTACGGGATCGAGAAGGTTTACCGCGTTCGTGTGGCAGGCACGCCGGAAGCCGCCGTCCTCGGCAAGCTTCGGCAGGGAGTTCATTTTGCCGACGGGTTCGCCAAGGTATCCGATGTGCGAATCAAGAGTCGGCAGAAGCAGTGTACCGACCTGGAGATCGTGCTGAGCGAAGGTCGCAACCGCGAGATCCGCCGACTGCTGGCCCGCATCGGGCACAAAGTACTCAGCCTCACTCGAATCGCGATGGGACCATTGCGGCTGGGCGATTTGCCGAGCGGAGCCCACCGTCAATTGACGCGAGAAGAAGTGAAGTCTCTCCGCAACGCCATGCCCACTCCGGGCGACGAGTCGAAACGCCCCTCAACTCGCAAGTCAACCGGCGGACGTATCAAGCCGCCGCGCGAGGTAGTGGTCGCATCACGCGCGGGTGCCAAAGCGAAGTTCAAACCAAAGTCCAAACCGCCGGTTTCACCATCCCCTTCGCCAGCGAAGTCACGCGAATTCTCATTCTCGGATCAACCCAAGCCGGGTGCCATCTTAGGTGGTGATGACGTGCCCGAGGTGAAAGAGACAGCCAAGCCCCAGACGAAGAAGGCAAGTTCACGGCGCACGAATTCGAGGACGACCACAGACCGGAAGCCAGGTGGTCGGACGACCGGTCGTGGCAAGCCTCCGAAGAAGGGACGCCGATGAGCAACCCGCTCCACGCCAAGTTCTATGCTGACCAGGCGACTCAGTTGTCCGTCGAGGTCGTCGAAAACGTAAAGATGGCGCGCGATACCTTTCGCGTGCGCTTTCATTGCCCGGAACTAGCCGCCCGCGCCTTGCCCGGTCAGTTCGTAATGCTCCGACTCGCCGGTTACGACGACCCGTTGATCGGCCGACCGTTGGCGGTCTATGACGTGATCCACTCGTCGATAGGCGAACCCGATTCGATCGACGTGATTTATCTCGTCAAAGGAAAGCTGACGACTCGGCTCGTGAAGTTTCAATCGGGCCAGCGACTAGACGTATGGGGCCCGCTCGGGAACGGCTTCGAACCGATCGCCACCAAACATCTCGTGATGGTGGCGGGCGGCATTGGCCAGACACCATTTGTGTGTTTGGCGAAAGAGTATCTCGGCCTGCAGCGATTCGGAGTCCCGCAGCGTGAACCGGCTCGTTGCGACAACGTGACACTGTGCTACGGCGGTCGCTCGGCGGATCTGCTGGCCGGCGTCGAGGATTTCAAGCGGATTGGCGTCAATGTTCGAATCGCAACTGACGACGGATCGCTCGGTCACCACGGCCTCGTGACGGACGTGCTCGCTCAAGTATTGGCCGAGTCCGACGAGGATTGCCAAGTCGTGTGCTGTGGTCCAGAACCGATGATGGAAGCGGTCGCAAGGGTGACCGGCACGGCCAACGTGCCTTGTCGAGTCTCGTTAGAAACGCCGATGGCGTGCGGCATCGGCATCTGCTTCACCTGCGTCGCCAAAGTCCGCGACAAATCGGGCGAGTGGGACTACAAACGAACTTGCGTGGACGGCCCGGTGTTCGATGCGGAATTGATCGAGTGGTAGGATCCCATGCCTCGCGAAACCGTGAGTCTGGCGACGGACGATGACGTCCTAACTGACGAACAGCTCAAGGCATTCGCGAACCCGCCGCTTTCAATTAAGGTTCCAGCGTTCCTCTTTATCGCGGCAGGCGTCGCGAGCTGCATTCAAATGGGACTAGAACTCCTACTGTCCTCGGACTTTGAGTTCAATATCGGCTTCGTAGGAATCTTTGTCGGGCGAGGGCTGTTACGATTCCGCAACGGTTGGCGAGAGGCAGCGATTCTGCTCACGATCTTTCCAATCGGTGGACTCATCACCATTGCGATAGTCTGGGTGTTGGTCTCCGTTACACACCTCGAAAGCCTCACCGGTAGCATCTCGTCGACCGACATTGCGATATCCGTATTCGTTATTGCGTACGCGATTTGGCAGGTCCTGTGTCTTCTAAACTCCGACTATGCTTGCATGTGCCGGATCGTTTCCATAGAGCGAAACGCGGAAGCTCTCAGGATAATCGCATCTCGCAAGCTAAGTTTGTCTTCCTTGCTCCTGGCTGTTGCGGCGTTATGCATTGTATTCGCGATGATGAACGAATACCTGCACGAGGGGCTAACGCAGCGTTCGTCAACGAGCCGGATTGCGACGACAACGACGGGCATCGTCACTGTGGCGCATCGACGCTCGAAAAGCCGAATTTTTGGCGATGACCGAGTCGAGGTCGTCATCGCACACTCGGCACCACAGTCAAATCATTCGACTGGAGTAAACTGGCGTGGATCAGGGCGACGAAACCGTGAGTTCGAGTGGGACGGCAATATGTACTACTTTCCGCCGGCCGACCGATTGTGTGAGATTAGAAACGGAACTGCAAAGTTCTATCCGACGGCGGTTGACTACGACCAGTTGCAAGCGTTCCTACGACAAGTGCCAACGTCTGAGTGGTCAGTTCCTGCGTTGATTGAGTTTGTAAACGCAAGCCGCGATGTCGACTATTGAATAGACTATACGTATGACTCCACACGACCTCGCACTTTCCCCTGCACCAGACGCCGACCTCTCGGGGCGCCAGTTCGGCGATTATCTCGTCTTGCGCCGTCTCGGGCGTGGCGGCATGGCCGACGTCTATCTCGCTGAGCAAAAGTCGTTGCATCGTCAGGTTGCCTTCAAGGCGTTACACGCTCGCTTAGCCAGCGATGACACCTACGTTCGTCGCTTTCATAATGAAGCGCAAGCCGTTGCCGCCCTCGTCCACGCGAATATCGTTCAGATTCACGGGGTCGATTGTATCGACGGCGTTCACTTCCTGATTCAAGAGTATGTACCCGGCCAGAACTTGCAGCAACTGCTTGCCAAACACGGGACGCTGTGCGTCGCAATCGTCGTCAACCTCATGCGCCAAGTTGCCGCCGCCCTTCAAAAGGCCAGCGATCGCGGTATCGTGCATCGCGACGTCAAGCCGGAAAACATCTTGCTGAGTGCGACCGGCGAAGCGAAGGTCGCAGATTTCGGGCTTGCTCAGATCGCTGATCTCCAAAACGGTACAGACGTCGGTATCACGCAAGTTGGCATCACGATGGGACTCCGCTCTACATGAGTCCCGAACAAGTCGAAGGGCATGAGATCGATCATCGCAACGATCTCTATTCATTCGGTGTCACCTGCAACCAGATGCTCGTTGGTCGCCCTCCGTTTCAAGGCGACACAGCATTGGGCGTCGCCGTTCAACACCTGAAAAACGAACCGCGCGCGATCAGTGAAATGCGGCCCAACGCACCAACCGAGTTATGTCCCATAATTCACAAGCTGCTGGCGAAGTCTGTTAACGATCGATATCAGAGCGCAGCAGAGTTGCTGCGAGACCTCCGCACTTGGAGATCGAATCGACCGACGAAGACTGGCCTGGCGAAATTGGCGAGTGGACGACGCAAGAATTGCTGGCGCTGACGGCGGGTCGAACGGCCGCAACCCAGCAGCTGCAAACAGCCATGCTGTCGGAGACACGGCTGCGAACGTCACACTCCGTGTGGTTGTGGATTGGGCTGGCCACCTTCGCTGCATTCCTGGTCGGTTGCATAGTCGCCTCGATCACGCGTCCTGAATCCTTGCTCGCGCACGGTCAGATCCCGCGCGTCGAACGATTCGAGACAGCCTCGGACCAGTTCAGCCACGCGATGCAAGTGGGTACGGAAGTGGCGTTCCAAAGTGTCATCGACTATTTCGGCAACGACGCCACTGCGATCAGCGAGTCGTACGTCAATAAGGCCAAGCTGCAGTTGGCATACTTATATTCGGATCGAGAAAGAACGGCGGAAGCCATGCAGTTGTTGATCGAATTATCCGATCAGCAGACTGACCTAAAACTTCGAGCGATGAGCCTCATCCGGCAAGCCAATACCTACGCCCAACGCAATCAATTCGCAGAAGCCAATCAAAAGACGTTCGCGCTTGCCAAACTGATTGAAGACACGGAACAACTGAGTCCCCGGCAACGCCAAACGTTACGGATCGAAGCCCAGGCCACGCTGGCCCCAAAACTCCTCGCCGACTTCCGGCTTCAGCTCCGCGACACGCAATAGTCGCCTGCAAGACGGTCAATACTGCATAAATCTTGCACTTTCGAAGTGCGTGACCGGGAGTTGACAACATTCGAACGCATGGCAAAACTAGTTCCTTATCGATTGTCGGTGACAATCAAGGCTACGCCCCCATCGTCTAGTGGCCTAGGACTCCGGGTTCTCAGTCCGGCAACAGGGGTTCGACTCCCCTTGGGGGTACTTCGTTTGACTGCATGGCAACGCCGCAAGCTGCACGGGCATGCAATTAGCCCGATTAACGCGGGCCTTTTTCGTTTCTTGCGAGTCAGGGCAATCCGATGTGGCAGCCTGCTGCTTCACTACTTGCTTAACATGTGCTGCGCTTCGCGCTGAACCTTCAACAGCCTCGGCGAAGTGGTTGTCGGTCACTTGCAGGTAATGTGTGGCCGCGATGACCTGACTATTGCCGATCCACTGACAAACGACATGCCGGGGGAACTGGGCCGTCAATTCTGTCTCGCGACTGCCCCGCAAATTATGAAAGAGTTTCGGGCAGGACTCTAAACCGGCTCTCTTGATGATCCGCAACATTTGAGCCCGTAGGCTGTAGTTCGAGTGTATTCGAGTACGGGATTCGACAGGAAGATGTTGTGACAGGAAGATTTCCTACTCGGTCCCTCGTAATTTTCCTGCCGTCAAATCTTCCTGCCGTTCCCGATCGTGGAGAGGGTGGCTTGGCACTGTCCGTGAAATAGATGTTCGCTTCGAGGTGAGCGGTTCGGAACTAGCCGAAGGCCTGATAAAACGCATGAAGAACCGGCGGCTTGTGCCATTCCGCTGAGGTTATCTCGCGAACGCTCCCAACTACCGGACTGACACCCCGGCGTTTAGTATTCTGAGTGGTCGTTTTCTCAGAAGTCCCAGCATCCTAGGCGATCAGCACGCATGAAATCGCTTGGTTGTCCACAGCAAGTGGAACTGAAACAGTTCGTCGTCGGTCGCGTCGATGATTCCGTTGCCGATCGCATCGAGTCGCACATCAAGGTTTGTTTGGCCTGTGCGGCGGCGCTCGACGCGCTCGATGCGGAAGCGTATCCGCAAGCTGCGTCAGCATTGGAATTAGACGAAACGGATGAGGAGTCCACTCGACTCACCGCCTTCCTGAGCAGATTGAGGCATCTTTCGCATCGCGACAGCTCCAGCAACAACGCTCAAGGCCCTCGCCGCCCGACACTCGTCGATTCGCTGGGGCATCTGAGTCGCTATAAAATCCGCGAGTGCTTGCGAGTGAGCCGGATGAGCGAAGTGTACCGGGCCTACGATTCGGCACTGGATCGCGAAGTCGCGCTCAAAGTCCTGCCATCGCATCATCGCGATGACACGGAGTCTTCACTGCGATTCGTCCGTGAGATGAAGAATGCTGCGGGGCTGCGTCATGCAAACATCGTGCCCGTGCTGGAAGCAGGAGAAGTTGACGGCGTTTGTTACTACACGATGGAGTTTATCCAAGGAGCGAATTTCGCGCAGGTGTTGCGGGGGCACAGCCAAGAACAACACAGCGAACTGACTTCCACGGATTGTGGCGGGATTAAGGAAGAAACTGCGAATGCAGCTGCTTTCGCAAAGCAGATCTTCGACCGCCTCTACGACGGGAGGCTTGATACGGACGCGAAACGGAGGCGTGAATACCATCAGGCTATAGTGTGAATCGGCTGGATGGTGGCGGATGCATTGAGCTATGCACACGGAAAAGGCATTCTGCATCGCGACGTTAAGCCATCCAACCTACTCATCGACACACAACACATCGTCTACCTGACGGATTTTGGACTCGCCAAGGCGTTCGATGACGATCGTGATCTTACCGCGACCGATGCGATCGTGGGAACGCCCAGCTACATTCCTCCCGAAGCTTTTGAGGGATCGTCCGACGCGCGCGGGGATGTCTATTCGTTGGGCATCACGCTGTACGCGCTGCTCACGCTGAAACTGCCCTACAGCGATTCTTCTCGTGAGCAGTTGGTCCAACAAATCGTGAACGGGAAGGCGCAGCGGCTCGAGATTTTCGGCGCTGCCATACCGAAGAACTTGGCGACGATCATCCACAAGGCCATGCACATCGAGCCAACACGCCGATACGAGACTGCTCGCGACATGGCCGATGACTTGCTCCACTTTATGAAGGACGAGCCCATCTCGGCGCGCCCCGAGTCGCTGTCTGAATGGGCGGGAAGAGTAGCAAGGAGAAACCCGGTCGCAACTAGTCTCGCCATCTTGATCGTAGCTGCTGTCTTGGTTGCCGCCATCGGATTCGCGATAGCCTGGCGACACTCGTCTCAGTTGGCTGCCGCAAACGGCCAACTCGCCGCACGACGATCGCAATGGTTCGCTACTACAAAAGGAGTAAGCGGTACGAGGACGCCAAGAATCTTCAAGCAACCCTCGTTGAGTTAAGCCGGTCAAGATTCAGACCAAGTCATCCGCTAGTGATCTCGGTAGAAGATAATCTACGCGCTATCGAATCGCTGCTCTCGGCGCAACAAGCCAGCAATCGCGTGGCACCATGAGGCTCAACAATCTGTGCTCAGCGATTAGCTCCATCGGAATAGAGACTAATTTGGCACTCGGCGATGCGGAGAAAGAACCTGCGTTAACCAATTTCTCACAATCCGGTGCAAGCGGTGTCAATTCGTGACAAATGGGGCGAGTTGGCAGGATTGCCCCAAGAAGTAAATAAAGCCCGTAAACCTAACGATTTACGGGCTATTCAGGAGCGAGGCCGACGGGGCTCGAACCCGCAACCTCTGGATCGACAGTCCAGTGCTCTAACCAATTGAGCTACGGCCCCTGAAATTGGAAGCTGAATTATACCTCTGACCTATCGGTTCGCAAGGGCGGCCAGCTTGATCTCGGTATCCCAAGAAACGCAGGGTTTCTTTGCAGATACGGTCACGAGTAAACCGTATTTCCGCCCTCAATTCATTCCCCCAGAAGATCGGGCAGCGGTCGTGTTTGTGTCCTATACTTGCGCGGATCATCACGCGTAATGAGGACTTTGCTATGTGGAGTTTTGTCGAGCGGGCTGCGAATGACTTGTTTCGCATCACGGGGCATTTGGACCGAGAACAATGGATTGGGGTCTTTGCTGCCGCCTTGGTCATTGGTGCTTTCTTGCTACGCGGATTCGGACAGAGAATCTGATTTTCGCCGTTGGCACAGCAAATGAAGAACTTCGCGAGGAGTACCAGACTGTGATTTGGTTCAACTACTTCAGCCCGATCATCATGGTGGCTGCCGTCTGGATCGCCTATCGCGTTGGCAAGCGGTCGCGAGACCAGTTGGAGCAGCAGGGCCTTGGCGACGTTGGGCAGGCGAAAATCGTCGTCCGGGACTTAGAGCAAATCTCGCAGCAAGTGCGGCGAAGTCTGGTGAGCCATCACGCGAGCATCGTTCAATTCAAAGAGCGAATTAGCAAGCTGACAGAGACCGGCGATTCAGAAGCGCTCATGGAGCTGACGCGAGAAGCCGAGCAGATTCTGCAGCCGACGATCCAACTGGCCAGCCAAATCGCACATGCCTACGACGACATTCGGCAACAAACGGACCAGCTTAGTTCCCCAGAGCAGCTGCGAACCGATGCTCTTACTGGATTGAGCAGTCGGCGCGCGATGGAAGATATCCTGAAGATGTTGTTCGCGATGAAGTCGCGCTACGACACTCGTTTTGCAATTGCACTGATCGACATTGACGGGTTTCAGAAGATCAACGATCAGTACGGGCATGTCCGCGGCGACGAAATGCTGCGGTCGTTTGCCGCCACCTTGGACAGTACGGTTCGCGAAACCGATGTCGTCGTCCGATTTGGAGGCGAGGAGTTTGTGGTCATCATGCCCGAGACGGATCTTCCTGGCTCCTGTGTCTTCGGTCAGCGACTGCGAAAGAGCGTCCGCGACAAGCTCGATCTGACGGTCAGCGTTGGCGTTGCTGAAGCACGGGATGGCGATACGCTAAAGTCGCTGCTTTCCCGCACGGACAGCGCCCTGTACAGCGCCAAAGCTGGCGGCGGTGACTGTGTTTTCCAGCACACTGGGAGGCACATCGAGTTGGCTCGACCGCTCAAGGCTGTTTCATTACCACCGGCGGACGGCAGCGAGTCGGACGCATCTGCGACGACAGCAGCCGGTGCTTAACACTCGCTAAAACAGCTGCTCGTTGGGCTCAAATCCCAAGGCACGAACGCGCTCACGGTCGACTTTCGCTTCGTCTTTCAATCCCAAACGATCGTACACCAACGAGCGATGGTAGAGCATCACCGCGAGAGCTTGCTGATAGGACATACGTTCTGTTTCGGATTGGTAGCTACGGACGCCCGATAACCCTTGGGCTTCCTGATAGGCGACCAGCTTCTCCCACACTTCGACCGCTCGCTCGATGTCTACCTTGGCGGCTTGGGAGTCGCCGAGGCGATATTTGACGAATCCACGGGTATCCAAGAACGCAGGGTTGTCGCCCGCTAGCCGTAAAGCCTCGTCGATATGCTCCAAGGCCTCGTTCAGTTGCGTGTCGCCAATCGCTTGTGCGTAGGCCAACGAATTCAGCGCGGTCGGAGCGCTGCCGATCCATTCTTTCTCGGCCCGTCGCAACAGTTCTTCGCAGACTTTGATCGCCTCGTCGTGCTTGCCAAGGTGGTGCAACACTTGGCTCTTTAGCGCTAATGCCGTCGTTGAATCTGTAGACAGTTCGATGATGCGTTGGACATCCGCGAGTGCCTTCTCGTACTCTTTGGCTTCCAAATAGAACTGGACGCGCTGCTCGTAAATGGCGACCGTCTCTGGAAACTCAGCAGCTGCGATATCGAGAATCGATATGGCCCCCGGCAGATCACCCTCGAGCCACTTGGCCTGAGCCGCTGCAATTTGCCACTTGGCCCGCTCCGAAGGCAGCCAGTAGAGCATCAGCGCGACCGACACGCCGACCGCAACGAGAAACAGCAGCACGCGGCGATCTCGGCGATTTCGCGACCGGCGCGGCGTGGAATCGGCAAATTCCGCTTGAAAAACGTCTTCTTCGCCGGCGAATGATGGAGAGAGTGGTTCGGATTCTTGTGACGAGGTCGAGTTCATAATGTGCTGCCAAAGACCAGATGTAGCGGTTTGTCGGGGCCTGATATACCGCAATTCATTAAAACCTGTGATTCCCGCTATTGAATCGCCTGTGTGAACTGTATCATATCGGGCATTGGAGTATGTCAACCCATCCGAACTCGAAGCACATAAGGAGTCCGTGATGCCACTGTTCGAGGTAGAAACGAACGCGCACATCATTATCACTTGGGCTGCTGACGAAGATGCCGCATCGGCAGTCGTCAACGAGGCCTACCCCAACGACACAGTCACCCGGCTAACGAAGCGGCCACGCGATACTTGGGTCATTTCCAAGGGAGCGTTGGGCTTGACTGATAGCACGGCGACCGACCCGTGCGGGGTGGCTCGCGACTGCTTGTCCAAGTCCGCAGGCGACAAAGTCCACGCCATTCGACTGTACATGCATGAAACCGGCACTGACCTGGAAAATGCTAGGAAAGTCATCGAATCGAACGTTGTGATGGGCTGGTAAGGCTCAAGTCACAAGTTTCTCTGATCTTAAAGCTCGCTCGTGTTCGATGACTCTAGGAAGAGCAATCGTACAGGAGCGAGCAATGATCCGTTTTGATACTTCACAAACCGAGGTAGCGTTAGTCAGTAACCCTGGGCTGGTCCGCAATTTTCGCGTTCAGGTGCGCGAAGGCGGCTCCCGCGACTGGCGCATGCACAGCACCTTTCGTCATCGTACGCAGGCCGAGTCCTGCGTCGTCGCTTTACAGACCAAGGGCGTCTCCGCACGGCTGGTCGATTGCGACCGCTGTCCCACAGCAATCTAAGCTGGCGTACGTTCACGCGCCGTACGACGACGTGTGAAGATTTCTACCCGATTGGGAAGTGCATGCCTATTTGCGAGCTGCCTTAGCTTGCGCGTCGAGCGAGAAGATCTTCACGTCGTCCACCACCGCGTTCTTCGGCACGGCCAATCGAAGCATTCGCTTGGTGGGATGCGCGATCCCTTCCGAGGCGAATGCGCCGACTTCCTTACCGTCGATGGATACGCTCAGGTTATCGCCGACGATTTTTGCCAATAACGTATACCATTTCCCGGTCTCCAGTTGATGAGGAAACTTCTTGACCTTGGTCCTTAACATCGCTTGCTGAGCGGGAGTCAGCTGGTTGGCTTGCCGCAACTCGCGAATCTTCAGGTCCATGTTGCCAGTCTTGAGATCTGACAACTCCACGCCGGTGGTGCTAACCTTCGCGGCGAATAAATGACCCGCATGAACTTCTTTGTAGCTCAGATCAGCAAAGTTCAGGCCGAGACTGTCTTGCTTGTCCTCCAGCATGAACCGCAGTTCAACGCGACCGTCACGGAACTCGGCCGGGTGCGTGACTGACACCGCGTGGTCCGCGACTTTGTGGATGTAGATGTACATGGCACCATCGCGGAGATCGACTTGCTTGTTGCCGGCAGCGCGAGACTTACTGTTCGACCCCCAGCCGTTGCCGATCTCGTCCGTTTTCTCCTGAGATTCGTTGCGTTCGAAATCGTCCTCGAAGATCAAGGTGCCACGCTCGTCCGCGAGAAGGGCCGAGGAAAAGAGTGTGATGGAAAGTGCGAGCGCACGGGCGGCGATGATGAATTGTTTGTTCATTGTATGAGTCCCTGTCATGGATTGGTTTACCAGGCGAACGGCAATGTCGATTTCGTGGGGTGGGAAGTTGCTCTCGGATGATGTCAAATGTGGCCTACCGAGCGGCTGTCTGGCCTGGCCCTAGTGTACACAGATCGCACGACCATCACCTAGCCTCACAAGAAGAACATCATGCAAATCCGTCTGCCATTACTCCTTGCCGCCATCCTGCTGAGCGTTCTCAGCCTGCGTGCTAGCGAACGCCCTAATATTGTCTTCTTCTTTACCGACGACCAGACGACAAGCACGCTCGGCTGCTATGGCAATCCGATTGTGCAAACGCCGAATATCGACGGCTTGGCGCGGCGGGGTGTGCGATTTGAAAACGCGTTCGTCAGCCATTCGATCTGCTGGGTTAGTCGCACGACGGTACTCACGGGACTGGTGGGACGCAGTTACGGCGAGCCGAGTAATCCCGAGCAAGCACGGGCCGATGCGGTTGAGACGTTGTATTCGGATATCTTGCGCGAGAACGGTTATCGCACTGGGTATTTCGGCAAGTGGCACGCCAAGATGCCTTCCGGATACCGCAACGCAGACCACTTCGACGAGTTCGAGGCGATCGGGCGAAATCCGTATTACAAAAGACAACCCGATGGCAGCCTACGGCACGAGACGGAATTGATCGTCGATCGCGGCATCGAGTTCATAAAGAATCAGCCACAGGAAAAACCCTTTGCCTTGAACTTGTGGTTCAACGCCTGCCACGCCGAAGACGGTGATCGCCGCCCCGGCATCGGGCATTTCCCGTGGCCACAAGCGGTCGACGGCATGTACGAGGATGTCGAGCTGAATCCGCCGCGATTAAATGATCCGGCGATCTTCGAATCACAACCTGACTTTCTCAAAACGACGATCAACCGCGAGCGTTACTTCTGGCGGTGGAACACGGACTATAAATATCAGATCAACATGCGGGCCTATTATCGCATGGTCAGCGGGATCGACGGAGCGATTGGGCGCTTCATGCAAGCGCTCGAAGAAGCCGGACTCGCCGACAACACGATCATTGTCTACTCGGCCGACAACGGCTACTACATGGGCAATCGCGGATTCGCCGGTAAGTGGTCGCACTACGAGGAATCGCTCCGCGTGCCGCTGATCGTGGCCGACCCGCGCGTACCCGAATCGCAGCGGGGCAAAGTTACGGACGCGCTCGCCCTCAACCTCGACTTACCTGCGACGTTTCTGGATTGGGCGGGCGTCGAAGTGCCACAGCGTTATCAGGGCCGCAGCTTGCAGCCCATCGTCGCCGAGGGAAAACCGGGCGACTGGCGTACCGAAACGTTTCACGAACATTTTGCTGTGCGCAACCGCATTCCTGCGTTTGAAGGGTTGCGCAACGATCAGTTCAAGTACGTCCGCTACTTCGATCATGGGAACTACGAGTTCCTGCACGATTTGAAGAACGACCCGGACGAGTTGGTCAATCTGGCCAACGATCCCAAGCACGCCGAGACACTTGAGGCCATGCGCGAGCGAACGACAAGACAGGTGGCTGCCTACGGCGGTCCGCTCGCCCCGCTGCAAGGTAAGTTCACGGCATCGACCGTCCCACATCCCGAGGCATCAGCCGCCGTCACCGTCACGCCGGGCAAGGACGGATTCGTCCAGCTATTCAACGGCAAGAACCTAAATGGCTGGACGGGCGATCCAGAGTACTGGTCCGTCAAAGACGGTGCGATTACTGGCGTGACGGACGGCTCGCTGAAGATGAATCGCTTCCTCTCCTGGGAAGGCTCAACGATCCGCAACTTCGATTTGCAAGTGCAGGTGAAAGTCACGCCCGGCGGCAACAGCGGCATTCAGTATCGTGGACTGTCGCGGCCCGAAATCGGGCTCGACATTGTGTCGGGCTACCAATGTGACGTCGTCGCGAACACTCCGGAATACAACGGCATGTTGTACGAGGAACGAGGCCGCCGGATCCTGTCGCATACTGGTGAGAAAGTCATCATCGATACCACCGGCCAACCGTGGGTGGTCGGCCAGTTGCCGTTCAAAGAGTTCGCACCGGATCAATGGCACGATTACCGCGTTCTCGTCGAAGGCAATCATCACCAGCACTGGATCGACGGCCACCCGACAGCGGACTTGATCGACCTCGATGAAAAAGGCCGTGCCCTGGAAGGCGTCCTAGCCGTGCAAGTCCACGTCGGTCCCGCGATGACCATTCAGTACAAAGACTTCAAGATCAAACATCTGCCTGATGACATGCCTTTGCAGAAGGCCGAAGACCATCCGATTCCCAACGACGCGTACGGTGTGAAGCCGCAAGGAAAATTACCTGCGGATTGGAAGGCACCGGTTTACGGAGAGAGATGATATATCGCATTTCGCTCACAGGTCCTTTCAGCTTCACGTTACGCAAAATCAGCTGCCGGTGTCGCAAGTAAATTGCGATCGCCACGCAGACTTCGGCCAGTTTGAGTGACGAATGCATTTCGACGGTGATTTCGGGTGTTACCCTTGAGATGACTGAGGACTTGCTACAATGGGCAAGTCCGGTGAGTTTTGTTCGGCAACTTACGTTTGCGAGGATTAGATGGCATCAACAATTGACGCGCCGCTTCAGTGGGTGGAAAGCATCACGATGTTGCGACTACCTGAACATGCCGACCAGCGATTGCAAGAGCTGATGGATCGAAATAACGAAGGCCAGTTGACCGAAAGTGAGAAAGCTGATCTGGAAGCACTTGCGGAACTCAGCGAACAGCTCTCGCTCGTCCGAGCAGAAGCCCTTCATCTTCTCGGTCGCGAACCTTCTTAACGGGAAGATCGGTGACTTTCCGAACTAGCATTCTCGAACAAGTTCAGACGCGCGCCGATCAACGGTGCGAGTACTGCAAAATGCACCAATCGCTGCAAGGCGCGACGTTCCATCTCGAACACATCGTGCCAAGAACGCAGGGCGGGCATCGGACCTCGACAATCTCGCGTGGGCATGTCCCAGTTGCAACTTACACAAGGCCGATCGGATCGAACTCCCTTCACCCGACGCCGAGGGAATCGTTGGCATGTTCAACCCGCGTCGCGACGTGTGGTCGGAACATTTCAAGTGGGACGAGCACGCGATCATCGGGAAGACTACGAAGGGACGAGCAACGGTCGACGCGCTGCTGCTGAATCATCACCGACGATTGAAGATTAGACAGGCTGAACAAATGTTCGGATTGTTCCCTCCAGAATGAGAGCGATGCCTCCCGTGGAACGAACTCGCCACACTCCTCCAATATGGCGTGCGACCTCAGGACCAGAAAAGCTGTCAGCGACCGTTGTTTTGTTTCTTGGGTCTGCCATGAGGGTGAAGCGTGCTCTCCAGGCCGAGTTGCTGAACCATTTTGCCTGCGGATTGGAAGGCACCGATTTATGGAACGCGATGATCGCGAGCATCTCGCTCACTAATCCGTTTGGCATCGCGTATCGTGGTCGCCAGAGCTGAGGCATGTCGTGTCGAATCGTCATGGACGAGGAAGCAATGATTCGCTCGGCTGCGGAAGCTTCACGCCCTGATTGGCGTTCACGTATTGTTGTTGCTCGTCACTCCACCGAATGTCGAGCGTCGCGGATAGTGTTTTCAACGCACCCCAACGTTCGTCGTTGGCCTAGGGAGAACTCCGGAGACGAGCCGGTAGTGGTGATTTTGACCTTTTGGTTCCCGAAGTTAAGTTGGCACGTCGCTGGAGTAATCGTTGGCGAATTTCCCGCACCTCCGGCTACCGCTTTGGTCATTCGGCGAGTTTCTTCCCCTCGTCGCCGCCGTGCGTCTAAATAATCCTGGATCTGCTGCCGGTATCGCAAGTGATACACGATCGCCGCATAGACGTCCGCCAGCTTGAGTGTCGGGTACATCTCCCAATTGCCATTTCATGATTGTTCCAGCAGCCGTTCTAGAAGATCAGCCACACCCACCGATTCGCTCGCCGCTTGCAAGTACTCGATGTCTGTATCGCCACCTAGAAGTTTGATGAGTTTCGTGACGTCGTCCCACTGTCTCTCGGACGTTTCATTCGTCAGCCGAATCCATTCCAACTTGCTCACGATGGAGTCTTCCGCAGTTGCAATTGGTACCGCGACCGTTCGGCTTTCGCCGAGTAGCTGTGTGGACGCTCGCTGCATCGCGTTGAGATCGAACAGACGGCCTCGACTTATGAAAATGTCAACTTTGAATGACGTGGGCAGGTGGATCAGGTTGAAGCACGACTTGCGTCTGACCGCATCGCGTATTGCTGACTCACTGATGTAAAAATCATCGTCAAACGACGCGATGAAGGGCGCGATGTGACTTTCCGTCAACTCACAAACAAGATCGACATCCATCGTTGAACGCGTCGCCCCGTGGAAGGAGCTGGCCACGCTTCCGCCGACGAAATGGGATACGCCAAGCGTCTTAAGAGCAGCAATGACGGGAGATAAAGCGTCGACTAAATCGTCAGTTTCCCTCAATGCCCCGCTCCTGCTTCCACCGACGAACGTCGTCGGCCAACGATTTTCCATAGGTCAGTTCGATGAACGCCATCCGGACTTCTTCTTCATTGAACTCGGGATGCCGACGTCGGATTGCGTCGAATGCCATGTTCCGCACCTGCCGCGAGAGCGCGCACATCTTTCTAATTCGTTCGCGTGGCGATTGCTTCCGCACGCAGTCCAGTTGCACAGCGAGAGCGTCGGCAGATGTGTCGGTTGTATAGATGGGAGGATTCATCAGATGCATTTTACTAGGACCGCGTCACTGCCCCAAGATATCCCACGGGATCGGTTCATTCCCGCTGCGAGTGGCCATGCCTTCGATATAGTCGGCCGGTGTGGCGTCGTCGAGGAAGAGGACGGTGCCATCGGCAAGTAAGACGTGGGCACCTTCGGCGTGATGGCTGCCCATCTCTTGGCCAAAACCTCCGTTGACGACGTACTGCATGCGATCCGCTTTCAGATCGCGCGGGTTCAGCCACGTGACGCCGGTGACTTGCGTCTCGACCACGAGGATCGAAGTCGTCAGGTCGTCCTGAGCCCGGTTGATGCTGGTGGGCTCGGCGTCCGGGAAGAACGTCTCCGCGCCTGTAATCACCATGTAGCTCGTTTCACCCAAAGTTCTCGCGTCTGGATCGGCGGGACAACCGTAGACGTCCGGCATATACGCTACGAGTTGCAGATTGTTGGGGCCATCCCAAGGCTCGTCGAAGTCGTAGCGAGCGTACAGTCCCTGCTCATTGAGAAATGGCAGCAGCAACACGCGCCAGCTGTGCATGGGATTGCCGGTTGCATCAGGAATATAGGCTGGCGGCAGCGTGCCGTGTGCGGCTTCGTAAGCTCGCAGCGCGATCCCGATTTGCACGAGGTTGGACTCGCAACTCCGCTTATGCACCATCGTCCGAGCCGCGCCAATCGCCGGAAACAACGCGACAAAGGCGATCGTCGCCATCATCGCGGCCGCTCCCAGTCCACCGAAGACCAGCAAGATGATCATTCCCGTCGAGATCGGACGACGTTTCACGACAATCGGGCCGGTGGCTCCATCGCCTCGCGCCGATTGATACGGAACCGTAATCTCCTTGCCACACGCAGCACACGGCCCGCGCTGTCCGACGTATTCATCGTCGACAAGCGTATCGAGGCCGCAATGAGGACAGGTGAAGGAGATGGGCATGGGAGCGAGTTTAATGGACCGAGAACTTCAGCCTAATCGTATTGAATGACCAAGTCCGAATGACCAATGACCAATGACCAATGACCAATGACCAATGACCAATGGCCAATGACCAAATTCGATCAGGCATCGGTCATCTTTTTTATGTCTCACCATTCTCTCGCGTTGCGCGGACAATGTCCACGTACTGCCGGGCCAGGGACTCGATTCGTGCCATATCGCCGGCCTCGACCGCTTTGGCTTCGACCAGCGAACCGCCGATGCCGAGTGCGTATGCGCCCGCCTGGAGGAACCCGGCTGCGGTCTTCAGGTCGACCCCGCCGGTGGGCATCAGATTGACTTGCGGCAGCGGGCCGTGGAGGGCTTTCAGGTACGAAGCACCTCCCATCGAATCGGCTGGGAAGATTTTGACGATGTCGGCCCCGGCTTCCCAGGCCGTTACCACTTCGGTTGGCGTAAGAGCCCCCGGCATGATCGCCTTGTCGTAGCGGCGGCAGAGCCGAATCAAATCGACATTCGTCGAGGGCGAGACGATAAACTCGGCTCCCGCCAACATCGCAGCCCGCCCTGTTTCTGTGTCGAGAACCGTTCCGGCACCTAGCAAAGCGCGATCGCCAACCTGATCGGCGACACGTTCGAGAACTCGCAACGCTCCCGGCACGGTGAACGTGATCTCCATGACGGTGACACCGCCAGCGAGTAACGCTTCGGCGACGTCTACGAGCAGTTCGCTGCTGCGAGCCCGAATAACCGCCACGATTCCGCTCTCTTTGACACGTTGGAGTTGTTCAGTCTTTCCCATGGCAGCTTTGCATCCGGAATTTAAATGAAACGCGATGGTCGACAATATGTCCCCATCGAAGCAAGTCAGTAAGTCCCCACCGTAACAGACGTTAGCGACTTTGCGGCAAAAATCCTGGACTCGCGGTGTCGGTTGTGCATAATATTCGATGTTCTCACGTCAGCAAACCCTTGCAGATCAGTCGGCTAGTCGGTCGGTTCTCACGTCGATGAAGGATTTTCTTCTAACTACACCTGCCCAGCTTGTGATCTGGACGACGGTGCTGCTGGTCTTAATGACGGTAGGGTGGTACCTCGTGGGAAGGTTTCGCGATAACGCCGACGACGACCGCCTGACGGCCAATGAACTGCTAACGAATTTCGAGGAACTGCATCACCAGGGTGACATCAACGACGCGGAATACCGAACTATAAAGACGGCGTTAGGGGCCAAGCTCCGAAAGGAGTTAGAGGATGCGGAGAACAAGGGTTAGGAGGATTTGCGATGGTCGCTCGGACAATCGCATTGGTGGTCCGCCTAACCGGAGTGATCCTTACGTCCGGTAGCCACAAGGTTAACTTGACGACGAATGAGAACAGCGTGCGTGACTGCTCGACGACAGTGGAAAGGATTCCCCGTTTAGTTGGATTTGGTCTGACGACCCTCTCCAGCACCAGCGAGCTTAACAACTAGGAGTCTATTTTCGATTTCAAGTCCGAGTGATTGGCAACGAGATCGGGGATCCGAAAAGGAGTGTCGAGTCTATGTCCGGTGGAAAAGATACAACAACAACCACGACGGGGCGCCGCGGGGGCACCACGAAGAAGAACGCTTTCTGTTCCTTCTGTCGTAAGAGCTATCGCGACGTCGGGCCTTTGGTCGAAGGACCAGGCGACGTCTATATCTGCGGCGAGTGCATTGAGCTCTGCCAATCGATCTTGGAGCAGGAGCAACGTCGCCGCGGCTCCAGCAAGCAGCTCTTTACCGAAATACCTTCGCCTCGCGAAATTGTCGCACATCTTGACGAGTATGTGATTGGCCAAACACCCGCGAAGCGAGTCTTGGCCGTGGCCGTTCACAACCACTACAAGCGATTGTCGCACGGTTGGGAGGGGTCGGACGTCGAGATCGAGAAGTCCAACATCATGCTGATCGGACCCACGGGTTCCGGTAAGACGCTGTTGGCTCGAACGCTGGCTCGAACGCTAAACGTTCCCTTTGCGATCGGCGATGCAACAACGCTGACCGAAGCTGGCTACGTTGGTGAAGATGTCGAGAACCTGTTGCTCAAACTGCTGCACGCAGCCGATTTCGATGTTGAATCGGCGCAACGCGGCATCCTGTACATCGACGAACTCGACAAAATTGGCAAGACAAGCCAAAACGTGTCGATCACTCGCGATGTGTCAGGTGAAGGTGTTCAGCAAGCTCTGCTCAAAATGCTGGAAGGCACGATTGCCAACGTTCCTCCGCAGGGTGGACGTAAGCATCCGGAGCAGCAGTATATTCAAATCGATACGACGAATATCCTGTTCATCTGCGGTGGCACATTCGTTGGAATCGAGGACATCATCCGCAAACGACTCGGCAAACGTAAGCTTGGCTTCGGTCAGGCTTCGGGTGCTCACCGCGAGTTGTCGACGGCTGAAGTGCTGCCGCAGGTCACGACAGACGACGTGTTGGAATTCGGTTTGATTCCCGAACTCGTCGGACGCCTGCCGGTTACAACCGCCCTTGCGCCGTTGGATCAAGAGGCGCTCGTCCGCGTGCTGCAAGAGCCAAAGAACGCTCTGATTCGACAGTATCAAAGCCTGTTCGAGATGGAGAACTGTGAGCTGAGTTTCACGACGGAAGCTCTGATCGCCATCGCCAAACGAGCCCAAACGCGAGGCACCGGTGCTCGCGGGCTGCGCAGTATCATCGAGGACGTGATGCTCGACATCATGTTCGACTTGCCGGATCAAGAACGAGGGTCGAAGTTTGAGGTGAACGCCGACATCGTCGAAGGTCGCACCAAACTGTTCAAGATGCCGACCAGCAAAACCGCCTAGTTAGTTCACAACGAAGATAGCTCGGATCTGCCCTCCCAAGTCGCGGGCGACAGCGAATGAATCGCGGTCGCTCGCTTTTTTGCGCGCTGACGCGCGTGTCACGCGTGTGCGTATGGGCGCAGCGGTGAGCCTTGTACCGTTATTTCAGCGGTTCCATCACCTCATAGACGAAGAGTCTCACAAATGGCACACTAAGTGCATACGGTCTGGTGCTTACAGTCAGTCGACTGATAACACGGAACCAGTACCCTACAAATTAGTCCATCGAAAGGAGTCTCGCGTGGCCTCGTTCCAACTCGATACACACGGCATCTCGGTTACAAATATCGCTCACAATCCCGCACCGTCGCAGTTGTACGAAGAGGCAATTCGCCGCGATCCAGGAACCAGCATCTCGAATACGGGCGCGTTGATTGCGTATTCTGGCGACAAGACAGGAAGGTCTCCCAAAGATAAGCGAGTGGTTCGGCATCCTGACTCAGAAGCCGACGTCTGGTGGGGCTCGATCAACATGGAGATTGATGCTTCGACATTTGCGATCAACCGCGAACGAGCCATCGACTATCTTAACACTCGTAAACGCCTGTACTGCATCGACGGCTACGCGGGTTGGGATCCCAAGTATCAAATCAAAGTACGTGTTATCTGCGCGCGACCGTATCACGCGCTGTTCATGCACAACATGCTCATTCGTCCGACGCGCGAGCAACTCGCGAACTTTGGCGAACCGGATTGTGTGATCTACAACGCTGGCGCTTTTCCCGCTAATCGGCATACGGCGGGGATGACATCCAAGACGAGCATCGATCTGGATCTCGAAAACAAAGAGGTTGTCATTTTGGGCACCGAGTACGCTGGCGAGATGAAGAAAGCCGTCTTCACACTGATGAACTATTTGATGCCGAAACGCGGTATTCTGTCGATGCACTGCTCAGCGACCGCGGATCGTGACACCGGTCGATCGTCAGTCCTGTTCGGATTGTCAGGCACTGGCAAGACGACACTGTCCGCCGACCCTCGACGCCTGTTGATCGGCGACGACGAACACTGCTGGACCGACTCTGGGATTTTCAACATCGAAGGAGGCTGCTACGCCAAAGCCGTTTTCCTGACGCGAGAAGCCGAACCGCAGATCTTCGACGCGCTTCGCTTTGGCGCGGTGCTTGAGAACGTCGTTTATGACGAAGCCAATCATCACGTCGACTTCGCCAAAACGACGATCACAGAGAACACGCGAGGCTCCTATCCGATCGAGTTTATCGATAATGCCAAGATCCCTTGCGTCGCCGACCATCCGACGGACGTCATCTTTCTAACTTGCGATGCGTTCGGCGTTCTGCCGCCTGTCAGTCGGCTCACACCGGAGCAAGCCGAATATCACTTCATCAGCGGCTACACGGCCAAGGTTGCCGGTACCGAAGTCGGAGTCACCGAACCGCAAGCGACTTTCTCGCCCTGTTTCGGTGGTCCGTTCCTGGTCTGGCACCCGAGCAAGTACGCTGAATTGCTCTCGGAGAAACTTTGCCAGCACAACACGCGGGTGTGGTTGATCAACACCGGCTGGAGTGGCGGGCCTCACGGCGTTGGCTCGCGAATCAAGTTGAGGTATACCCGAGCCATTATCGACGCGATTCACTCCGGCACACTGGCGGACGCTCCCACACAACAAGACCCGGTCTTCCGGATTGCAGTGATTACTCAATGTGCAGAAGTCCCGAGCGAAATGCTAATTCCGAAGAACACCTGGTCGGACCAGGCGGCGTTTGATGCAACGGCGAAAAAGTTGGCTCAACTCTTCACCAAGAATTTCGCGGCTTATGCCGACGGCGTTCGCGAGGAAGTACGAGGTGCCGGGCCCGTGGCGTAGTGCGGCAGTCGCGGTCACTCGCCGGCCGGTCCCATGGCGTTCGCGCCATGTGGTGGCACTCTCGTTGCCAGCTAATTACTTCGGACTTCGCGCACGCATTTGCTCGACCGCTGCGAAGGCGAGACAACTTGGCAGATGATCGTTCACCATGCCCATCGCTTGCATGAAGGCATAGCATGTCGTCGGGCCGACGAACGACCAGCCGCGCCGCTTGAGTTCCTTGCTCAACGACTTCGATTCCGGTGTCATCGATCGGCAGCCATCGAATGCTGGTTGCGAATCCGGCGCGTACTGCCAAAAAAACGCGGACAGTGAACCGAATTCGTCGGCGAGCTTTAAGGCTTGCTGTGCGTTGTTGATCGTGGATTCGATCTTGCCGCGATGCCGGATGATCTTGGCATTGGTGACCAACTTCTCCACCTTCACAGTCGAAAAGCGAGCCACCTTCGCGAATTCAAATCCTGCGAACGCCTTGCGGAAGTCTTCTCGTTTGCGGAGCACCGTGATCCACGACAAGCCGGCTTGGAAGCCTTCCAAGCAAATCTTCTCGAACAGCCGGACATCATCATTCACAGGAACGCCCCACTCGTGATCGTGATACTCGACGTACAGTGGATCGTCGCCGCACCACCAACAGCGTGCCTGCCCGTCGGCACCGGTGATTAGTGTTGGTTTTGTCGCCATGTGTTCCTCAAGTACATCAGGCTTTCCAGCCTGACATGTCAGCCTAGCAAGGCTGACGTACAGCATACCACTTCGCCTTGAATCTCGGGCAGCCACTCATCTCGTCCAAGGTGCCGGTAGGTGAGTTGGTCTTGATCGAGGCCCAACAAATGCAAGATTGTCGTGTGAATATCGCGAAAGTGATAGGGCGACTTGACGGCCTTACCAACACCATAGGATTCGAGTATCGCCTGCGATTCGAACGCAGGGACTGGCCAGTCCTTTGGTAGGACGAACGCCCAATGCTCGCGTTCGTAATCGAAGTACTCATCCTCTGCGATCGACGAGTTCGTAGCGATCCAGGCTATCAGGAGCATGAAGACTGAGAAGTGAATTCGAGAAGGGGGTAGGTCATCGATGATCATGGACGTTCGATTATGACCGGATCGAATCGATTGTAAAACATCCAAGGCGGCAAAATTCTGGTGCCGCTTGGCGATTTGCCCGTCACGGGGATATCGGCTAGGATCTTGGTCAGACGAAGTTGCCCCCGAATGAGGTTTGCGAGATGACGAAGTTACTGGAACAAGCTCTCACCGAAGTCAAGAAGCTCCCGGAGTTGGAACAAGATGCGATTGCTTCGCTGATCTTGGACGAACTTTCGGACGAACGGCGTTGGCAGGAAAGTTTTGCCCGCTCGCAGGATCAATTATCGCGTCTGGCCGCCAAGGCTCGCGAGGACATCCGAGCCGGTCGGGTTAAACAGGGAGGCTTCGATCAACTGTGAATTCGCAACTCACGTCGGACTTCCTGACTTGCTTTGCCAAACTGCCCGAGGCCGTCAAAGATCAAGCCCGGAGATGTTACCAAATCTGGCGTGAAAACCCCGCCCATCCGAGTTTACATTTCAAGCGAATTCACGGTCATGAAAACCTGTATTCGGTTCGTGTCGGACTGGGGTGGAGAGCGCTGGGACTCTTGGAGGACAACACGATCTCTTGGTTCTGGATCGGCTCACATGCGGAGTACGACACGCTAATTCGTTGAAGGCGAGGCCGAACCATCTGCCCCAGCGGACTAAATGTGCCGACGCCTACGAAAGAGTTCTGGACCGCAATTTCCGACTGTCGAAACGAGTGCGAACGTTAGTTCATGTTGTGACAGCCGCGAACAACCCGTTAGAATAAATGCCCCGCCGCGACCCCGCCCGAGAGTCAACATTGACTGCGATCGCTGCAGCTTTTCATACAGAACTCGCTATGAACTACAGGTTGCTAAAAACAAGTTCTTTCACACTTGCACTTGCAATTGTCGGCATCCTCTCGGTGACTGTCTCTGCCGAGGAGATCACCTACGAGAAAAACGTCCGTCCGATCTTCAAAACACATTGCTTCCAGTGCCACGGCGAAGGAGGCGAGTTGCAGGGCGGGCTTGATGTCAGGTTACGCCGGCTCGTTGCTCAAGGCGGCGATTCGGGCGAAGCCTTTGTCGCGGGCAAGCCGGAAGAAAGTCTGCTGCTTCAGCGTTTGCTGGCCGGTGAAATGCCGCCGGAAGAAGCGTCGATCCGCCCCACGACGGACGAAATTGCCACGATCCAGCAATGGATCGCGGGCGGTGCGATCGCTAGTCGGCTAGAGCCCGATGACCTCGATCCGGACAATTACATCACCGAAGAAGAACGCGCCTTCTGGGCCTTTCAGCCTGTCGATCGAAAGCAGCCGCCCAGCGTCGAGGCAGTCGAACGTGTGCGGACTCCGATCGATCAATTCGTTATCGCGAAGCTTTCAGCGAGCAGTTTGTCACTGTCGCCCGACGCGGACGCGCGGACACTGGTTCGCCGCGTGTATTTCGATTTACTCGGTTTACCGCCTGCGCCCGAAGAAGTCGAAGCCTTCGTCAACGACTCATCGCCCAATGCCTACGTTAAATTGCTTGATCGCGTCCTGAACTCGCCACACTACGGCGAGCGGTGGGGGCGACATTGGCTGGACGTCGCGGGCTATGCCGACTCGGAAGGGTACACGGAGGACGATCCGATCCGGCCCGCCGTCTACAAGTATCGCGACTATGTGATTCGGGCGTTCAACGACGACAAGCCGTTCGATCAGTTCGTTGTCGAGCAACTTGCCGGTGACGAGTTACTAACTCCTCCGTTTAAGAATCTAACATCCGACCAGGCAGAAAAACTTGTCGCGACGGGCTTCTTGCGAATGGCACCGGACGGGACCGGCGTTGGCGGTGTCGATCAGAATCTGGCCCGCAATGATGTCATGGCAAAGACGATCGAGATCGTCTCGACCTCGCTGTTGGGACTGACGGTCGGCTGTGCTCAATGTCACAACCATCGATACGATCCGATCTCGCACGAAGACTATCACGCAATTCGTGCGATCTTCGAGCCGGCGCTCGATTGGAAGAATTGGCTCGTCCCAGCCAAACGCCAAATCTCGCTGTACACTGACGCCGATCGCGCTAAGTCTGCCGAGATCGAAGCCGAGGCGCTCAAGCTGCTCGACGAGCGAACCAAGAAGCAGGACGAGTACATCGAGGCCACGTTCCGACGTGAATTGGCCAAGCTGCAAGAGAGTTTGCACGAATCGATTACCAAGGCGCGTCACACGCCCGAGAAGAATCGCACGGCTGAGCAGAACAAGTTGCTCAAGGAGCATCCCAGCGTCAACGTCACGGCGAGTTCGCTCTACTTGTACGACAAGAAGGCTGCCGACGAACTTAAGAAGATGGCTGACAAAGCCAACGCGATCCGCCAGACGAAGCCGAAAGAAGAATTCGTCCGAGCGGTATGGGAGCCCGCTGGAAAGGCTCTGCCGACAACATTCCTCTTTCATCGCGGCGATCCTGAACAACCAAAGCAGGCGATTGCGCCTCGTGAACTGACTGTGCTGACATCGGCTAAGTCGGCTGCGTTGCCCGTGAACGACGAGACGTTGCCGACCAGCGGACGAAGGTTGGCCTACGCCAAGTGGCTCACGAGTGGTGAGCATCCATTGACGGCTCGTGTGATCGTGAACCGGATCTGGCTGAACCATTTTGGTCGCGGCTTGGTGGCAACGCCGGGCGACTTCGGAGCCCTGGGTGTCGAGCCGACGCACCCTGAACTGCTTGATTGGCTGGCCAGCGAGTTCGTCGCCAGCGGTTGGAGCGTGAAAGAGCTGCATCGTTTGATCATGAACTCGACGACGTATCGACAGGCTTCGTTGCATCACAGCGCAGGCGATGCCGTCGATGCCGACAACCTGCTGTACTGGCGCATGGCTGTGCGTCGGCTGGAGGCGGAAGCCATCCGCGACACGACGCTCGCCATCAGCGGCGAGTTGAACAACAGGGCTTTCGGACCTGCGGTTCCGGTTATGGCGGATACTGTCGGGCAATGGGTGATTGGCCAAGAGAATCTTAATGCCGGTCGTCCGGGTGACGTCATTCCGATGAAAGGCGAAGACCTGCGTCGCAGTATCTACATCGAGTCGCGTCGCAGTCGCCCGTTGAGTGTGATGGACCCGTTCGATCTACCTCGCATGGAGCCGAACTGTACATCGCGCAGCTCTTCCACCGTCTCGCCGCAATCGTTGATGTTGATGAATAGTGAGTTTGTTTTGACGCGAGCGAAACAATTCGCCGAGCGAGTTCGTCAGGAGGCAGGCGAGGACGTTGCCGCACAGATCAAGTTTGCTTGGCAACTCGCGTTCGCCGCGACGCCCCACGACGATGAATTGGCGGAAGCGGTTTCGTTCGTCCAGGAACAGACGCAACACTTCGCCGCCAACCCTCCCCCTGAAACAAAAGACAAACAGAATGCAGACCCAGCGGGCGAAGCCTTAGCCAGTTTCTGTCACGCGTTACTAAGCTCGAACCGTTTTCTTTACATTGATTAACGAAATGTCGTAGGCCGGACCAAGTCTGCGCAGTTCCGGCCTCTGGTTGCGTGCGCGCCGGCACAGCGCAGACTTGGTCCAACCAACGAGAAAGTTTACCAATAACGAGTTGCGCTGTATAACAACGACCGAATACAAA
>CAUJKL010000026.1 GCA_963204995.1 Planctomycetota bacterium
ACTGCCGCGAACGTCTTTTAACTCGGCGAGCATTTGCATCATCAGCAACAGGGCCGCTCCTGCCAGCTCCGGCTGGCGCTCGCCGTAAACCGCAGCGACTCGCAGTAGGTCGAGCATGCCATGTTGCTGCGTTTCCAGATCGTCCGAACTCAGTTGATGACGTCCCAGCCAGTACAAGGCGAGCGGCAGATTGTCGCTACTTATTTTGTCGATACGATCGCTCAAATGCAGAACCGCCGTGTTGGGCATCGCCGATGTCAGGATCTCGCGTTGGGCCGCGATGATGTCTCGCAATTCGCCGATCGGCGGTTGCGTGGAGCGAACTCCGCCTAAGATTTTCCCCGCCGACTCGTCGTCGCCCGCCGCCGAAGCCAAGCTCGCATAGTAAATGAACGCTCCCTCGGGACGCTCTTTCATGTTACGAATGACTTCGAACACTTTGGGCACCGCCGTCTTCGCGGCCGTCGCGTCGAACCAGACTGGCACAAGGTCGGAAGTCAGCGCCGTCTGAGCATCAAACGCGAGGCGACGCTCGCCAGGCAGACGAATTTCCGACTTGCCCCGTCGCCGCAAGATATCGTAGCACTGAAGATAGGGTGCCAGAGCCGCCTCGCGCTGTCCAACGGCAAGCCGACCCCACATCAATGCTTGCAGGACGGTGTACGCCGTGTCGCTGCTTCGATTGACGAATCGCTCTTGCACGGCCTCGGCATGTGGCAAGAGCCCTTCGTAGTCGCCCACCGACAGCCGCTGACGAATGCGATACAGATGGTCGCCCAACTCGCCCAGCATCGCATCGAAGGCCGCTTGTTTGTCCGGGGCGACTTTGGCTTTCTCGATCTCGTCCCAACCGAGAATCTGCTTGCCGTCCAACCGGACTCCATCCTCGTCAAACGAGGTGACGGTCTTGTCCGTGACGATCTTCAGATTGCGCAGGATAATGCGATCTGCACCGCTAACGGTCGGCGTCACCGAGCCGGAAAGCCAGAGTAGCAGTAGCGATAGAGCAAGACGAGGACAGACAGCTCTGCTGAGTCGGCAAATCTGCTTCATGGATGTGTGTGGTTTGCATTTCAAGGACAAGCCCCGGCCCGTGGAGGATGTCAGTTACGAGTATTGTAACCATAGCAGGCCAAGATGTGAATTATGCAACCACCGGACACCAAATTGGCGTTCCAAATCGAATTCTTGATGCGACGGACACGATTCCGTGAGTTCGGCCAGTTCAAACGTTCGTTCAAAGCGTTCCCAGCAATCGATTCGTGGGCAGCGATGGCCTTTGGTCGGCGGGAAGCGATTGGAAATCGATTTGCTCCGCCGCCTTGTTCGCATAGCCGCTGGTCGCTTCGCCGTACAAATGACCGTAATACTCGAGTCGTTCGGCCGTGAACTGCTCCCGCTGTTCGGCAGTCAGATTCGGTTTGATGGTCGCCGTAACTTGATCGGTCGTGGCTTGGAACCATTTCCAGGCTCGATCGACTTCTTGCTGGGGCTGCACTCCGGCACTTTCCACCGTCCAACCGGCGGCACCAAACAACATGAAGATCACCGCTCCCACACCCATGACTTCAACCGTGACGGCTTGAATTGCTTGCCAGATCATTCGCATCGCTGAACTCCCTATTGGATGCAAGGCAGAACGCCTTGAAAGATATGTTGTAACCACTCCGTTCGGTACAATCATACGCAAGGGTCGTGCCAAAGCACTAAATCTAAAATCAACCACCGAGAGCAACCGCTTACGAATGCACGACTTAGCACTGCTCATGTAATGATTGGCGGGTTCTCACAAGGTGCCTGACTTTGTAGAAAGTACACAGGCTATTCGCGAGAACCGTACTCAGCTCGCAACGATTCTTCCGTGTGGTGCGGCTCGTGCCGTCACCCTACTTCTGCAACTCTGAATGGACTCGCATGCCCCCGGATTCTCCCACCCGCGACCAACTCGCCAGCGACTATTTCGACCAACTAGAGTTCACTCCCTATCCCGTGCAGGAAGATGCGTTGCTGAATTGGTTCGCGTCGGAGCAAGGCGTTTTGGTCTGTGCCCCGACCGGGACAGGGAAAACGCTGATCGCCGAAGCGGCCCTGTTCGAGGCGTTGAAGACTGGAAAACGAGCCTACTACACGACGCCGTTGATCGCACTGACCGAACAAAAGTTGCAAGAGATGCAGGCAGCGGCGGTGCGATGGGGTTTCAGCGAGGATGATATTGGGCTGGTGACGGGCAATCGTCGAGTTAATCCGGACGCTCCGATCTTGGTTGTGGTGGCCGAGATTCTGTTCAATCGGTTGCTGCATGGCGAGCAATTCGCGTTCGACGATGTGTGTGCGGTGGTCATGGACGAGTTCCATAGCTTCAACGATCTCGAACGCGGCATCGTGTGGGAGTTGACGCTCGGTTTGTTACCGGAGCATGTGCGTTTACTGCTGTTGTCCGCAACAGTAGGAAACGCGTATGAGTTTACGAGCTGGCTGCGACGAGCACACAACCGCAATATCGAGTTGGTCCAGAGTGACGAGCGGAAAGTCCCGCTGACCTATCACTGGGTCGGCGATGGACTTCTGACGGAGCACCTGGAGTCGATGGCGGCTGGCTCCGAAGAGGCTCGCTATACGCCCGCGCTGGTGTTCTGTTTCAATCGCGAGCAATGCTGGAACGTTGCGGATCAACTCAAGGGCAAGGCCGTACTGCACGACGGCCAACAAAAGCGATTAGTGACCGAGTTGGAGCAATACGATTGGTCGAAGGGAGCGGGACCGAAGCTGAAGCAGATTTTGCAGCGCGGCGTCGGCGTTCATCACGCGGGCGTGCTGCCGAGGTATCGCCGCATCGTCGAGGAGCTATTTCAACAAAAGCTGTTGTCGGTCTGTGTTTGTACCGAGACACTGGCGGCCGGAATTAACTTGCCGGCCCGCAGCGTTGTGATCCCTGAATTGCTGAAGGGGCCGCCTGACAAGAAGCGGCTGATCGAAGCCAGCGCCGCTCATCAGATGTTTGGTCGCGCAGGCCGCCCGCAGTTCGATACGCAGGGCCACGTCTTCGCATTGGCTCACGAAGATGATGTAAAACACTTGCGTTGGAAAGTGAAATACGACCAGATTCCGGAGGACACCAAGGATCCGGGCCTCCGCAAGGCAAAGAAGGCACTGAAGAAAAAGATGCCGAAGCGGCGAAGCAATCAGCAGTATTGGACAGAACAGCAGTTCGACCAGCTACGCAATGCACCGTCTAGCAAGCTTGCCAGCCGCGGCCCCTTGCCCTGGCGTTTGCTGGCCTACATGCTCGATGTGTCTCCAGACCTGAAGCTGATTCGTACGTTGATCGACAAGCGATTGCTGGAGGGCAAGCAGTTCGAGACGGGGCAAAGGATGCTCGACCGCATGCTGATGACTCTTTGGACCGCAGGCTATGTGACACTTGAACCCGAGCCTCCCAAGGACAATGGTCCAGCCGAAGGAACGATGAAGATCGACGGCGCATCGGCAGACGACTCCGCGCCAGAAGCTTATCGCCCTCAGTTCGCCCACCCGACGGATGCCATGCAGCGGTTGCTACATTTTCGCGGCGTGAACCCGTTGTTCGGGGTCTTTTTGATCAATCATCTTGGCATCGCGGATCGCACCGAGCGCATTCAGGCGATCGAGAGCATCTTAGAGATTCCCGGATCGGTGGCCCGCTTCGTCCGTGTTCCCAAACACGAAGAGATTCCGCCTGGCCCGCTCGCTACGACGCGACTGGACGTTCAACTACTCAGGCTCGGTTTGGTCACGCTCGAACAACTCGGAGCCGCCGAAGAGAAAGAAGACGAGAATAAACGGCGGCAAGGCGACGGCATCTTCGAAGAGGAGCGAGTGTGGGTGCTGACGCTGGCCGAGAAGTTGCAACTGCTATTCGATCACGACTTCCCAGGCGTGCATGACGTTCGCGTCGTACCCGTGTGGGCAGCCGGCGAGTTGTTGGAATTTGGCGGCGACTTCAATAACTTCATCACGAGCAAGGGGCTGCAGAAGCAAGAGGGTGTCATCTTCCGACACGTGCTGCGGATGATCCTGTTACTCGCCGAGTTCAAACAGCTTTGCCCGCCTGACACAACCAGCGAAGAATGGCGGACCGAGTTGGATGACATCACCGACCGCCTGGCTGAATCCTGTCGCCAAATCGACCCCACGAGCACGGACAAGACCCTGGAGCAGGCCGAGCAGGCGAGTGAGATTATCTAAGTTCCAGTTTTGCACTTTTTGGAGTGCGACGATTCATCGCCGCTTTGGTATTTTTCGACTTGGTGCCAATTATTCGCTATCCAATGTAAGTTGCGGTGATGCTGAAAAAGTGCTTCGCACTGGAGAGCAAAGCGGTGACAAGTCACCGCAGTCCAAAAAAATGCAAAACTCGAACTAAGACGTAGAACGGAATTCATTCCGCTCCCGTCGTTCTATATGCGTGTGATTGCACATGCTCGATCGGCGGCCGGAATGAATTCCGGTTTACGCGGAAGCCGGATGCCGGAATGAATTCCGGCCTAGGTAGGACGAATCATGGTTACAAAAACTCGCTGAATCTGACATTCTTCGCGGAAACGCATTGGGCTGGATGTTAGAATAGGGTTCGTCGGCAGCAAGGACGGCCAAATCTTATCTACGCATCATCGAGCGCCGGGTCATGGACTCTCATCCTTTCAGAACCTTGTCAGTAGCTCTTCTCGGCTTAGGATGTGTCGGGCTCCTTGTGTGGTACACGCTCGGCGAGTCCTCATCTACGAAGCCCATTAAGGTTGGCGTTTTGCACTCCTTAACCGGGACCATGTCGACCAGCGAGCGAACGGTTCGCGATGCGACGTTAATGGCAATCGACGAGATTAATGCCAAAGGAGGTCTGCTCGGACGAAAGATCGTGCCCGTTGTCGTCGACGGTAAGTCCGATCCGAAAACGTTCGCCGCCGAAGCAGAACGACTGATAACGGCGGAGAAAGTCAGCGTCATCTTTGGGTGTTGGACTTCCGCCAGTCGCAAGACCGTGCGTCCGATACTCGAACAACACAATCATTTGCTGTTCTATCCCGTTCAGTACGAAGGATTGGAACGGTCACCGAACATCGCGTATACCGGAGCGGCACCGAATCAGCAGATTCTTCCGGCTGTGAACTGGTGCTTCCAGCAATTGAAGGCCCGCAAGTTTTTCCTCGTCGGGTCGGATTACGTTTTCCCACGCACTGCCAATGCCATTATCGAAGCGCAAGTCAATGCGTTGGCGGGCGAGGTCGTAGGACAAGAGTACATTTTGTTGGGTAGCGATCGGGTCGACGCCATTGTGCAGAAGATCGTCGACGCTCAACCAGACGTCATCCTGAACACGATCAATGGCGACAGCAACGTTGCTTTTTTTACAGCATTGCGTCGCGCCGGCATAACATCGGAACACATCCCTACCATGTCGTTCAGTCTCGCCGAAAGCGAACTGCAAAGCATGAACTCGGAAGGCATTGCTGGCGACTATGCTGCATGGAACTATTTCCAATCCGTCGACCGCAAAGAGAACCTGGCATTCGTCCAGCGTTTCAAGGACAAGTACGGTCCGAACCGCGTGACCGACGATCCGATCGAGGCAGGTTACTTTGGTGTCTACTTGTGGGCGCAAGCCGTCGAGGACGCAGCGACGGACGAGGTCTCTGCCGTTCGCCGTAACTTGCCCAACCAGAGCTTTCCAGCTCCGCAGGGGATCGTTTCGATTGACGCCGACAACGGACACACTTGGAAGACGGTCCGGATAGGAAAGATCTTGAAAGACGGACAATTCGAGATTGTCTGGACCTCCGGCAGGCCGTTGCGACCGATTCCCTACCCGATCTATCGAACCCCAGAGCAGTGGGATGAATTCCTAAACGGTCTCTATCGCGCGTGGGGAAATCAGTGGGAGAACCCTGGCATTTAGTATGTTTGCTTCCCTCAAATCACTTGGTATCGGCGGTAAGTTGCTGCTTTGCTTTTTGGCGGTCGCACTGCTGCCTTTGGCGGTCGCTGGATCGCTGGCAGTTCGCCACGTTGCGAGCGTTCTCAAAAGCGAAGTGTCGACAAACCTGACCTCCGCCGTCGACGCGAAGGCACGTCAAGTGGATGCCTACTTCTCGGAAGCGAGGCACAATGTCACGACACTCGCTCACAACCCGTCGGTCGTCGAAGCCCTGGAGCGATTCGTCGCAGCGTTCAACAGCGGAGTCGATTCAGCGGAGTATCGCGCGGCGGACGATGAGCTGCGACCGTTCTTAAAGTACTACCAAGCCTATTACGAGGGTGAAG
>CAUJKL010000027.1 GCA_963204995.1 Planctomycetota bacterium
CGACCCTGGGCTTTGTTGTTAAAGTCCTTCGGACTGTGGGGCCGGATTTCCCAGACGACAAGTACTTGGCAAGGGGCGAAAAATGTGGGTAATGTCAAGCGTATCCCAGCCCGCCCCCAGTACCAGGCAATGAGAGAGCCATGCGACAGGGCCCGGACCAATTGTCTGCACGTTGACGGATCGAGGAAAGTGGCGGTGTGTAACTAAGGCCCGAGCTTGCCGAAGCCTTCTCGCACTTTGCCGTCATGGTCGATCAACGGTTGCGGTTTCTCGACTTTTCCCAAACGACGACAGCCTGGTCCGATGCCCGTTGTCCCGAGATCTTCGTTCGTTTCGTCAGCGAGCCGGCGCAGGCGTGCAACAATTTCCGGATGATCCTTCGCGACATCACGCGATTCACCAATATCACGATCGAGGTTGTACAGGTCGCCCTTGGCCAGATGCAACTTCCAAGCCCCATGGCGAATGGCCTGCAAGTTTAGACCACGAAAGTAGTAGAACGTTTCGTGCGGCGACTGGGCATCAGGACTACCGACAAGAATCGACCAGATATCGCCCCCGTCGATCTTTCGATCAGTGGGCGCGTCACCGCCAGCCAGCTTCACGAAGGTTGGCAGGATGTCCATCATGCTCGTCACTGCCGCGGTCTCGGTGCCCGCCGGGATTTTGTTTGGCCACCAGGCAATTGTCGGCTCGCGCATCCCGCCTTCCAGGGTGCTTCCTTTGCCTCCCCGCAGCGGAGCGTTGACGGCACCGTGACTTGGCTGGCCGCCGTTATCCGATGTGAAGATCACCAGCGTCTTCTCGTCGAGCTTTAGTTGACGCAGCGTATCGAGAACTTGGCCGACGCTCCAGTCAACCTCTTCGACCCAATCGCCGAAGAGGCCATTTTGCGACTTGCCTTGAAATGCTTTACCCGGGTAAAGCGGGAAGTGAACTGCCGAATGCGGCAAATATAAGAAGAACGGTTTGTCCTGATGGTCCCTCAAAAACTTCACCGCTTCGTGCGTATAGCGTTCGACGATCGCCTGCTGGTCATCCGGGAGGACTCGCTGCAACACCGTTTCGTTGCGAAGCAAAGGCAATGGCGGTTGACCGTTGCGATTCCCATTCGCCTTGCGAAGTGGTGCGCCCAGATTGCTCTTGACGCCGTCTTCTGCTGGGCCCATGTCATTGGAATAGGGAAGCCCATAGTAGTAGTCGAAGCCCTGACGCGTCGGCAGGAACTCCGGCTGATCGCCGAGATGCCACTTACCGATGATGCCCGTCGAATAGCCTTGCTCCTTGAGCAGTTCGGCGATCGTAATTTCACTCGGGTCGAGCCCGTTTGCCTCCGCAGGAAACAGCACGTGCTGGATCGGCAGGACGCGTTTCGGATAACAGCCTGTCATGAGCGACGCCCGAGACGGCGAGCAGACGGGTGCCGCGTAGAAGCATGTCAACTTTCTGCCTTCCTCGGCCATGCGATTCAGATTGGGAGTCCGATTGAGCTTCGAGCCATAAGGCTGGATGTCGCCGTACCCGAGATCATCGATGTTGATCACGATAAAGTTCGGTCGCTCTGCCGCGATACTTTCCCGCGTTGAAACTCCCGCGAGCGTCAGTGCCGAGACCAACGCGCAACAAACTTTGTGGTGCCAGATGTTCATGGTGTAATTCTCTCCGGTGTGAAAGCGTCGAGCCACAGCCGGATATGGTACACCAGATCGCGGACGATTTCGCGACGGGTAAACTCCGCTGGCTCACAGGTGAACTGGAATCAGTCGCACTTGTTCGCCATCTGCCTTCGGTATAGGAGGCTCAATCCAAGGGATTTCCGTCTTACTGGCAGTGAGTTCTGCCATGCGCCGCTTAAAGGCAGGGACGATTTTGCTGAGTGCTTCGCGTTCCGTTCCCGCGTCGCATTCCAGTCCGGCGAGGTTCGCAACACGAGCATGAACACCGCCCGTCGGATTCTTCGAGAGGTACGCGATGCAACTGAAGACCGGAACTTCCACTGGCTTGAGCGGCTCCGGCTGCTTCGAAGTGCGATCGTGATGTTGCGCGGCAGGCATTCTTTCGCTTCTCAGAGATTCTAGCCCTTGCTCGCCGCGAGCGCCGGTTGCTCACTCAGTCGCCAGTCGACGAGGTGCATCTCGACGTTCCGGCGGCCACGGAACTCATTGATCACGGGGCGGTAAGCAATGTCGATGGGCCCGGCCAAAGCAATCAGCTCCTCGTACCACTCGCCCTTGCCAAAACCAACTGCACGCATCGTCAAATTGTGTTGCTTGACTTTGACAGAGATATGTCGCTCGCCGCTGCCTAGGTGGCGAGGGGCCTCCGCCAATTCGCAACCCGTCGCGCACAGAACGGGACGCGGGTTCGACTCGCCGAACGGAGCCATCTGCTCCAGCTGCTGGACCGTCCTCAACGTTAGCTGGCTCAATGCGGCCTCGGCATCAATGCGAACCTCCGCGACTCGGTCTTGCACAGAGACTTCGCTTTCAACGAGTTCGCAAAACGCGCTGCGAAAGTCGTCAATCTTCGACTCTTCGACCTTCAACCCAGCCGCAGCCGCATGCCCGCCGTGAGCTACCAAGTGCTCGGTACATTGAGCAAACGCTTCGTGAAGATCCAATCCCGATGCCGAACGTGCCGATCCCGTCGCGGGCTTGGCCCCCAATTCGTCAATGGATAGCAAGACCACAGGCCGATTAAACTTCTCGGCCAATCGCCCCGCCACGATGCCAATCACGCCGACATGCCAACCACGCCCCGCCAAAACAAAGGCGGGATCGCTGGGATCGAATTGCTCTTTGATCTGTTTATTCGCGGCGAGATAGACACTGCGTTCAAGACTGTCACGGCTGCTGTTTAACTCGTGAATATAGTCAGCCAATGCATCGGCTCGCTCGACGGAATCGGTTGTCAGCAATTCAACGCCAAGCTGCGCCTGCCCGAGGCGTCCTGCAGCGTTCAGCCGCGGCGCGAGGCTGAAGGCGATGTCCTCACTGCCCAACGACGGCTTGTCGAGCAATTTGGTAACCCGCATCAGCGCCTTCAAGCCGATGGTTGGTTGCGATTGCAAACTGTTCAATCCGAAGCGGACAAGGACACGATTTTCGTCGATCAACGGGACGACGTCCGCCACCGTACCAATCGCTGCGATCCCAATCGCCGTGAGCAAGAAGGTGCGCATCCGATCGCTAACGCGTTTGGACTCGCTCGCCCGGCAACACAGCGCCCAGGCCAACTTGAACGCGACTCCCGCGCCGCACAAACCGGCAAACGGATAGTTCGAGCCGGGCAATCGTGGATGAACGATCGCGGCGGCGTCGGGCAACTGGTCGGCAAACTGATGGTGATCCGTGATGATCAGTTCGAGCCCGATTTCGCGAGCGGTTCGTGCTTCTTGGACACTGGCAATGCCGCAATCAACGGAGATCACCAGCGAGGCACCGCGCTCCGACAACTTCCGCAACGCCTCGTCGTTCAGGCCGTAGCCTTCTTCGAGTCGATTAGGAACGTAGTAACCGACGTCCGCTCCCAGCAACTGCAAACAGCGGTACAAGATCGCGGTTGCGGTCATGCCGTCCGCATCGTAATCGCCGTAGATGACGATGCGGCGTTTGACCTGAATCGCGGCGAAAATCCGATCGGCCGCGTGAGGGATTCCCGGAAGCAGCTCGGGATCACGAAGTTCACTCATCTTGGGATCGAGAAACCGCTGTACTGCCTCGGTCTCACCGATGCCTCGGCAGAGCAGCAATTGGGCGACGATCGGCGAGATGCCGGCTTGCCGCTCCAGCGACTCGATTCGCCCGGCATCATGCGGATGAATTCGCCAGCGTTTCGTCATGACGTTCCTTGTCTTGGGCAATTCCGTCAGTCGACATCGGAAATTGGCGGGCGCTGGTGTGCCACTTCTGGCTCTGCCAGTGCTCCTTCGGCGAGTCGCAAAGCACTGGCGGAGCCAGTGGCACACGACTCAGCAGCGGGAAACCGCGCGGAAGCGGTGCCAAAGCGCGACGCGTTACTTCTTCTTTTCCACGTGAACGGTGTGACGTTGCAAACGGGGGCAGAACTTCTTCAGACGCAGCTTTTCGCCACCGGGCTTGCGACGCAGGCTGTAGTTGTAATCGCCCGTCTCTTCACAAACGAGGAATACAGTATCTGCCTTCTTCTTACTTCGACCGGCCATCGTATCGACTCCTTGGTTGAACAGCCGTGGACTGTTATTTGACTGGAATCGGCTGATTGTAGTAAAAAGCCATCCGCAAGGTAACCCGTTCCCAGCACACGTATTTGGTGAAACTGAATGTCGCATGTGTGCAACACAGCAACTGTCTGCGCTACTCCCGCACCACCGCATCCGATAGAATTCGGGAACCACCGTATTGCGGGACATGAAATTGGCAACGACAATCGGAGCCCTACGTTTGTGCTTGCAATCGACCGAAAAACAAGTAGGTTAAGGACTTGGAGAGATTAATTAGTCCAAATTCCCCTGGAACAGGAACGCGGACAGTGACTTCGCGCACGTTCGCTGCGCCACTGTCGAAACGGAGCATGCTGTTATGTCATCCACGATGGACGATGCCGACCAATTAGCACGAGAACAATCGCTGGCCGCCGAAAATGCCGAGGCGATCGAGGCGGAAGCCGACGACGAAGGTGAACAGGAAGAAGAATACGCTTCCGGTGGCAGGCGCTTCCTGCTCTTTGCGGCAGTGCCCAGCTGGGCGATCAGCATGATCGTTCACATCATCGCAATTATGGTTCTCGCATTCGTCACGTTCGCCCCCACGGTCGACAAGGTCGCGAATATCCTGGACGTCGCGAATGCGAGCGAGGTCGAGGAGATCGAAGAATTTGAAGTGCTCGACGAGCTGGAACCGCTGGAAGTCTCGGAGATCAGTGCCGAAACGCCAGTCGTACAAAGCACCGTCGACACGACCAGCGAAGTCGTCGAAGTAGAAGTCTCGACCGACGTTGATGCCGCCGCGATCCAAGTCGATCTCGTCGACTTTAGTACCGAAACCGCACCTCGCAACGATCTGATGAAAGAGATCGGTTCCATGACGGGCAGCGCGCTGGAAGGCCGTAGCGCCAAGGCTCGCGGCCAAATGGTCAAACAGAACGGCGGCTCGGAGGGAAGCGAGAAGGCGGTTGCGATGGCGTTGAAGTGGTTCGCAGCCCATCAGTTCCCTGACGGGCATTGGGCCTTCGAAGGCATGCCGTGCGCCTGTACCCATCAAGGCGATACGAAGGGCTGCTTTACCGGCGCGACGGCGATGGCTTTGTTGCCGTTCTTGGGCTCGGGGCAGACGCATATGGAAGGACAGTATAAGGACACCGTGGGGCGTGGCCTCGCCTATCTCGTTCGCACCGAGCAGCCCAACGGGTCACTGATTCAAGGTGCTGGCAACATGTACGCACATGGATTGTCTTCGATTGCTTTGTGTGAAGCCTATGCGATGACTCACGACCGCAAGCTGATGGCACCGGCACAGGCTTCGATCGCATTCATCTGCTACGCTCAAGATCCTGTGGGTGGTGGTTGGCGTTACACGCCGCGTCAGCCCGGCGACACATCGGTGGTTGGCTGGCAACTGATGGCGCTCAAGAGCGGTCACATGGCGTACCTGCAGGTGCCTCCTAACACCGTCGCTGGTGCCATCAAGTTCCTCAACACCGTACAGTCGGATGGCGGCTCCAAGTACGGTTATGCGGAGCCCGGCGGAAAGCCTTCGACAACGGCGATCGGTTTGCTTTGCCGGATGTATCTCGGTTGGAAGAAAAACGAGCCCGCGTTGATGCGGGGAGCGGAATATATCAGCAACCTCGGTCCTTCCCCGACCGACCACTATTACAACTACTATGCCACCCAAATCATGCATCACTACGGTGATGAGTATTGGCCGAAGTGGAACAACGTCATGCGCGAGCAGCTGATCAACAGCCAAGAGAAGGAAGGACACATGGCCGGCAGTTGGGGTGTGCCCGGTGGTGGTCACGCCAATGAAAGAGGCGGGCGGCTGTACGTCACCTCGATGGCGACGATGATCCTGGAGGTCTACTACCGCCACATGCCGATCTATGCCAAGGAAGCTGCGGAAGAGGATTTCCCGCTGTAAGCAGCCGGTTGAACAGTGATTTGTGGCGTGCTTGGCAATCGGGCACGCCTTTTTTACGCGCGGATGGGTTTTAGAAGGAGTTGGCTGAACGCTTGCGACCTATACTTCTTGGGCGCGCTGCGCTCGAACTGTTTCGTTCCCCAAACGCATAATCGCGCAATGCCGTACAACCCAACACCACACGATTCGGCCGATGTCGGCATGCATGAACTTGCTGAGCCACCGGTCCAGTATGTGTTGGCTCCCCCAATCGCCCGCCAAGTTGCCGAGCCCGTCGTGATTTCGGACGAGATCACGGACGTTCGCACGCGCTGGCAGCGGATGTGTCGACGGTTCGGTGCAGATGCGGTAAGCGGCGGTATCAGCCTCGTCGCTCACACACTCGTCTTGATCATCCTGGCACTGGTCGCCATGGCCGAGGAAGCCGGGCCGCGCGGTCCGGAGATCGTGTTGGGGCCGATTCGCGACACGTTGGAAGAAGAGCCTAATGATTCCAGCGTCATCCTGCCGAATGTCAGCATTGCTAACGAACAGCCGCTAGTGACTGAGGCTGTCCCGACCGAGGTCCGTCTGCCCGATGCACCCAACGTTGAATCGCCGTTCGCCGCGCCGACCGTCGCAGTGATGGAGGTGCGACCGACCGATCTGTTTCGTGAAACGTCCGTGAGCGAAATGCTGGAGGCGACGAACACACCGATCGGCGGCGGCTTTGAAGGACGCACTCAGGAACAGCGAGCGAGACTCGTTGCCGGGCGAGGTGGAAATCAAGCCAGTGAAGACGCTGTCGAACAGGGGCTCGCTTGGCTCGCGGAACATCAGCGCCAAGATGGCGGCTGGCATTTGAATCACCAGGAAGGCCAATGCAACTGTTCGCACCCAGGCACGGTTGGCACCAGTACCGGCGCGACGGGGTTGGCTTTGCTGCCATTCCTCGGCGCTGGCTATACGCATCAACAGGGAAAGTACAAAGAGGTCGTCGACCGAGGGCTTTACTATCTCACGGGACGAATGATCGAGACGGCACACGGCGGTGATTTGCAAGAAGGCACGATGTACTCGCAGGGAATCGCAGCCATCGCTTTGTGCGAAGCTTACGCCATGACCGGTGACAAGCAGCTGCAGCCCTACGCGCAGAAGGCGATCGATTTCATCGTCTACGCACAACATCCGCGCGGCGGCTGGCGATACCTCCCCGGTGCTCCAGGCGACACGACAGTCACCGGCTGGCAAGTCATGGCGCTCAAGAGCGCCCGCTTGGCAGGGCTGTACGTGCCGTCTCACGTCACCGAACTGGCGAAAGAATACCTGGATAGCGTGCAAGATCCAGGAGGCGTCTTCTACGGATATCAGCGACCCGGCAAAGATTCGGGGCCGACCTCCGTGGCGACACTGCTCCGCATGTATCTCGGTTGGCAGCGTAACGATTCGCGACTCGTGGGTGCCTATGCCTTCCTCGCCGGCCAAGGCCCCTCGACAACGAACATGTACTTCAACTACTACGCCACTCAAGTTCTGCATCACCACGGCGGCGGCGACTGGGAACGCTGGAACATCCGCATGCGGGATTTTCTTATCGCCCGGCAGGCTCAGAAGGGACACGAAAAGGGAAGCTGGTACTTCGAGGACGACTACGGCAAAGCCGGCGGACGTCTTTATACAACGGCGGTCTGCACGATGATCTTGGAAGTCTACTATCGCCACATGCCGCTCTATGGCGAAGAGGCCGTGGAAGACGCGTTTTGATTAGATAGCTTCTGAACCTTGGAAGGCACGGGTGGCTGGCGGCTGAGTAGGAGAAAACCCCGACAGGAGGTAATCCGGGGCTTAGCAGAAAAAGCCCCCACCCAAAAAAAAAAAC
>CAUJKL010000028.1 GCA_963204995.1 Planctomycetota bacterium
GACGAAGTGGTCGAGGCATGACGCCATCCTACCGCGATCCCTCCTTTCCGCCAATAAATAGTTCTGCCCCCTCGCTCCGATCAAGGCCTAACTGAGTATCGGACTTATCTCTCTTTCTTCTCCCCAAAATTGGCTGTTAAACCGAGAACGCGACAGTTTGGCGGGAAGTGGTGCCGGGTCTCGCTGCGCTTGGGCCGGATGCCTCGCACCCAATGGCCGCACAATCCTACGGACTAGAACTATCGCGCCGTCCGGCCGCAGCAGAACTTGTATTTTCGCCCGCTGTTGCACGGGCAGGGATCGTATCGCCTCGGCTCCGGGGATTTTCCCTTGGGCGACTTCGCCGATGGCAGCGGCGACCAGCTGGATTCCCAATGTGGCGACTTAATTGACTCGCGCTGATGCAGTTTGGGGAACATCTCCTCGTGGCGGAGAATCATCGGCAAAAGGATAGATTGCTGAAACTCTTCAAGTTCCGCATCGTCCATCGACAGCGTTTCTCCTAGCGAGTCAATGAAGGACTGTCGCTTTTCCTCCGGGAGGAGCGCGATGTTCCAGCACACCTGGCTAATGCTCAGCGCCTTGCTCAGCTGCTCTATCGAGCCGTCCGTCGCGTTTATCAGCGGCTGGGCGTACGCCGCAATCGCCTCGGCCATGGCTCCCATCGTGAATCCTCCGTGTAATAGATGGTGATGTGGCGATGGGCCAAACGCGACCAATCGCGCTACACCTACTTCTATACCTTCAGCCGGGCCTTGTCGCAATACTCCGTGATCGGCATCCCATCACAGCCAGTCGCCCACGAGGCCGCACGTCGCGGCTTCTTCTCATGGTTGGACGGTTCGTCCGACTTCCCGCCATGACGCCTCTTGGTGGGACGAGGCACCCGACCTACAACGGTAGCATTGCGAGTGCGCGAGGCGACTTGAACCGTTTCGGGCGGTTGGCTAGGATGTCCCTACCATATACTTCTAAAGAACGGGGAGCTTCTTCCTTGTCAACTTGCGCGAAATGTGGAACAGTGCTCGAAGGTGGCAGCTTGGCGAATGAGAAGTTTTGCCTTGAATGCCGAGCGTCATTTCCACATCCGCCAGCGAGCATTGGCCAGATTGGCGGAGTTCAGGCCACAACTGCCTTGCTCTCGTACTTGTCGCCCGCCACGACACCACGACTCTTGGAAGATTTTGATGCTTACTACACTTGGCTCGGCATTCCACCGTCCCGGCAGCCTCCCAATTACTATCAATTGCTCGGTATCACGGACTTCGAGCAGAACGCGGATGTAATTTCATACGCCGCCGACCGACAGATGACTCATCTACGCAGCTTTGCGGTCGGGCCGCATTCCGCGTATTCTCAGAAACTGTTGAACGACGTGGCGATAGCTCGCGTATGTTTGCGCGATCCGGAAAAGAAATCCGCGTACGACCAATACTTGCGTGATGCTGGGGCGGCAAAACAGGAGTTTTGTTCGCCGGTTGCGGCTCCCAGTCCAGCCAACGTGCCACCACCGCCGCTTGCGCCTCCGATAGCAATCGCTCCGCCAGTTCTCGACGAAGATCCACCCGAATTGTTGCCATCAGGCTCTATGGTTCGTGGCTCAACACCAGAGTTTGAAACTCCTCTCCGCTGTACAATCGAAAGTTCAAATTCATTACCAAATATCCGCCGCAGCGAACGAATCGCGGTTGTTGTTAGTCGACGGTAAATACGAAGATCAAGAGACGCCCTAACGGTGACGTTTGGAAGAAGGAGCCGAGGCAACGGCTTTGATTGACCTCGTCACTGCGTGGGTGATACCATTAGCCAACTTGAGCGATCTGGTGCGACGGCCAGTGAGCTTAACCATGAAACACCGCACCCTCCTTTTTGCTCTTGCAAGTGTCTTTGTGACCCACGGCTTGAGTCACGCACAACGGCCTCATATCTACTTGCCTCCTACGCACGGCGCAACGGTCTTATCGACTTATATCGACGCGGAAGTAAGAAGAATCGTTGCTTCAGGGATCTACTTGGAATCACTGGCGAATGCGTGCTGGTCTATGACCTCGGTGGCGGCACGTTCGACGTCACAATTCTGGAGATCTACGGCTTGCAATTCCGCGCGATTGCTCCTGACGGCGATGTGCAACTGGGCGGCAAGGATTTTGACGAGCGGATCGTCGACTATCTGGCGGAACAATTCATCCGCCAGCACGGTGCCGACCCGCGCAGCGATCCGCAAGATGCAGCCCAGCTCTGGTTGGACGCTCAGGAAGTCAAGCACACGCTCTCGCAACGCAGTTCGACCAACGTCGTCGTCTTTCACGCCGGTGTCCGCACGCGCGTGGAGATCACTCGGCAACAATTCGAAGCGCTGACGCGTGACCTGCTGGAACGCACAGAGACAACCACCTCGATCGTCGTGAAAGAAGCGGGACTCGACTGGTCACAAATCGACCGCGTACTGCTCGTCGGCGGTTCGAGTCGCATGCCGATGATTGCAGAGATGCTAGAACGTGTAACCGGAAAAGCTCCCGATCGTTCGGCCTCGCCAGATGAAGCCATCGCCCACGGAGCCGCCTTGTACGCGGGGATGTTGATGCACCCAGGCGATGATTCGCAGGCCACCTCCTGCCAATTGATCAACGTCAACTCGCACAGTCTCGGCGTCATCGGCCTCGACACACAGACTCGCGAACGTGTGAACGCAATCTTGATTCCCAAGAACACGCCCCTGCCATATCGCA
>CAUJKL010000029.1 GCA_963204995.1 Planctomycetota bacterium
CGTAATGTTCTTGCGGCCCGGTTGCCCCTTTGCGAAGAATGCGCTGCGCAATCATGCTTCACGTTCCCCGGTATTGCCACGGTGCGCTGGGAAGACTCCGATTCTGACATCGATTTCCTCGGCGAAAGCGCTATGCGTGAACCGGACTCCCCACGGGACCAGCACATAGTTCCAGCCCCTGAAATCCCATCCCCGGAGACTCTGGAGGGCTGGAACATCGATCGCTTCGACCACCTCTGCCGTTACCTCCATCGAGGTCAAGAGGGTTTTGAGTTCATCAGGGGTCATGGTCCGTCACTCACGCTGCATCTCCAGGGCGGTCGGTGGCTTCTCAGCCTTGACCCGGTTGTACTCAGTGACCCGGCCCAGAAGATGACGGGGCCGACGCGACCGCCCCGGCTCCCACGACCGCCTCGCCGTCGTGGCTGGGCGAAGCCGTCTCGTGCGCCGCTGCCTGCGACCGCCACCGGCCGACCCAGGACCAGTAGCGCGACCAGTATCGAGTGAAATCTTCCCACAGCGAGTAGGCCACGGGCGTCACGAGAAGCGTCAAGAGCAGGGAAAGCCCCTGGCCGCCGATGATAACTTTCGCCATGCTCGCGCGAGCGCCAGCACCAGGTCCCTGCCCAAGTGCGATGGGGACCATCGCGGCAATCAGCATCAAGGTCGTCATGAGGATCGGGCGCAAGCGGGTCTTGTTCGCCTCCAGAATCGCCGCATTGACCTCCATGCCCCGTGCGCGCAACACGTTGGTGTAGTCGATCTGCAAAATGCCGTTCTTTTTCACAATGCCGAACAGCATGAACAGGCCGAAGACCGCGTAGATATCGAAGTTCGTCCGCAGGAGAAACAACGACAAGAATGCGAAGGGCAGCGTCAGGGGTAGAGCGAGCAAGATCGTGATCGGGTGGACCAGACTCTCGAATTGAGCCGCGAGCACCATGTACATGAACAGGAAACTCAGCAGAAACGCGATCACGAAATTCGTGTTCGATTCGGAAAGCAACTTCGCGCGGCCGATGAATTCGTGACGATACCCCGGCGGCAAATCCAATGTCCGCACATAGTCGCCGACATCCGTGATCGCCTCACCCAGCGCGATTCCTTTGAGATTGGCAAGAACGACAATCTGCCGCTGTCTGCCATAGCGATTAATAGCCGTCGGTCCGATCGCAGGTTCCAGCCGCGCGACATTCGATAGCCGAACCAGTCCCGCTTTCGTTGTCGGGATGGTCAGCGAATCGACGGCCGCCGGGTTGTCGCGGAACGATTGTTCGGCCCGTAGCCAGACATCGTATTGCTCGTCTCCTTCTTTGTACTTGCTGACCGGCTCGCCGCCGACGAGGATTCCGAGTGTCGAAGCGACGGTCTGCACCGATACGCCCAAGTCCGAAGCTCTCTCACGATCAATCCGCACGCGCAGTTCCGGCTTGCTCAGGGACAGGCTGGTGTCAACGTCCACGTAATGACCGCGCGTCTCCATCCATGCCACGATCTTGCCAGCGTATTCCTGAAGCTTAATCAGGTCCGGACCGACAAGATTCAAGTCCACGTCGACTTGCCGAAAACCCGTCGCCTGAAACGCCGCAACCTCTTGCACCGCCACGCGCAGATCGACGTATTCGCTCATGACTTTGCGGGCGTCGAGCATCACGTCGAACTGTGAATAATCGCGTTCGGCGAGATCGACGAGCCGACAATAGACGCGAGCTTCCGTGACATCGCCTTGTCCTTTTGCTACGCGTCCCGTCGTATCGCCAATGATTGTGAAAACATGCGTCACTCCCCGCAGTTGCTTGAGCCGATCCTCAATTTCGAGGAGTAGCTTGTTTCCGCGATCAAGTGTGTAGCCTTCAGGAAGCGTCATCACGACTTCAAAATCACTCTGGTCATCCTTGGGTACGAAGTCCTTGCCGATCCAGGAGAAGATTACGGGCGTCGAGAAGAGCGTGACCACCGCCAGGAGAACGATGGCCCACCGATGCCGCAACGATAGGCGCAGTATCCACAAATACGAATTGTCCAAAAGCCGTGAAAAGAATCCCGACTTGCTGGTCTTGTGGCCCGTTTCCAGCTTGAGGAACCGCGAACAGAGCATGGGCGTCATCGTGAACGAGACGATCATGCTCATGAGAATCGCGAAGCCGACGGTGAAGCCGAATGAGTTGAAGAACCGGCCAATGCGTCCCTGCATAAAGGCGACCGGGATAAAGATCACTAGCAGCGACACCGTCGTCGCGACAACTGCGGAAGCGATCTCCGAAGTCGCGGAGCGCGCCGCTTCCATCGCCGAGCGGCCAAACTCTTCCATGTGTCGAAAGATGTTTTCATGCACGACCACGGCATCGTCGATCACGATGCCGATGGCCAGAATCAAGCCCAGCATCGTGATGTTGTTCAGCGAGAAGCCCATAAATGACATGAAGGCAAAGGTTGGGATCATCGACATGGGAATCGCCAATGTCGCAATGATCGTCGTTCGCCAGTCACGGATGAAGACCAGGATCGTGAGGCTCACGAGGATCGCGGCCAGAACCAGATGGAATTTCACCTCTTCAATCGAGGCTTCGATGAAACGCGACTGGTCGCGAATAATGACGGTCTTGATATCGCTCGGCAGCAGAGGCGTAATCTTGCTTAGTCGTTCCTTGACCGCATGCACCACCTCCACCGTATTGGTTCCGGATTGTTTCTGCACAATGAGGCTCACCGCGTTTTCGCCGTCGAGCCGGCTCAGGCCGCGAGGCTCCTCCACACCATCTTCCACGCGACCAATGTCACGAATGCGAATCGGTTGATCCTCCCGATTCGCCACAATCAGATCCAGGAAGTCGGATGACTTCTCCAGTCGTCCCATCGTGCGGAGTACGAGTTCCTGCGACCCTTGATCGACTCGTCCTCCCGGAAGTTCGAGGTTTTGCCGGATCAGCGCTTGCCGCACATCCTCTGCGGAAAGCATGTAGGCGACCAGCTTGTCGGTATCGACATAGACGTTAACCGCTCGCCGCTGGCCGCCAACCAACGTCACCGCGCCAACCCCTTGAACTGTTTCCAAATCTTCCTTGATCGACTTGCGGGCGATCTCGGTTACCTCGCGAAAGTTGCGACCGCCCGAAACGGCGATCGTCGCCACGGGGGCCGCATCAATGTCGAATTTGTCGACGAGCGGAGGATCAGTGCCGACAGGCAAGCGACTGAGAATCGTTGAGATTTTGTCGCGCACCTCTTGCGCGGCCGTATCCCCGTCCTTGTACAGGTGGAACTGGATCACGACCTGTGAGAAGCCTTCTTTAGTCGTCGAACGCAATTCGTCGATGCCGGAAATCGTATTGACGACCTCTTCCACTTCTTTGGTGATCGAGGTTTCCATTTCCTCGACGCTCGCTCCTTTGAGCGTCATGGTGACGACAACCACCGGAAGATCAACGTTAGGGAACAGGTCCACGCCCAAGCGCGGATAAGCAGCCAGTCCCAGCACGACCGGCGCGCTCACGAGCATGAGCGTGAAGATTGGCCGCCGAATGCAGATTTCCCAAATACTCATAACTGTGACCCCGAAACCGAAAGGAGCTTGTGGCCCAAATGGGCCGTCAGTCGCGTCGTGCCGTCCTAGCTACATTCTCTCGCACCGTGACGCGCGTCCCATTCGCGAGTTTCGATTGCCCGCTGGTCACAACCACATCACCAGCTCGCAGTCCACCGAGCGCTTCGACCCAGCCTGGTCCCTGTGTGCCGATGGTGATCTCGACTTCCCGAGCCGTTTCTTCGCGGACAATGAACACTTTCGAAACCCCCGCGAATCGCGTCACGGCTTCAAGCGGAACGGTGAGAGCCTCTGCCGCTCTTCCGACGATGACCTCGGCCTTGGCGAAGCCGCCAGCTTTGAGCCGGTGGTCTGGGTTGGGAATGTGAACTTCGACATCGAACGAGCGGCTTTGTGGATCGACGGTCGGATTGATCCGGGCCACTTTGCCGGGAAACATTTCCTGCGGATAGGCATCAACGCGAACCTCGACATCCAGTCCCATTTGCACTTGCGACATATACCGTTCGGGAACCATGACATGGAGCTTGAGCACGTCGTCTATGACTAACTCAAAGACCGGTGTCGAGGGAAATGCACGTACCATTTCGCCGACCGAGGCCATGCGCTTAGCAACGACGAAGTCCTTCAGGGCGCTAGATCGCGACATATTGCCTAACGTCGGAGACTTCACTTGAGTCTCGCTCAGCTTCTGAAGTGCCTGGTTCAGCAGTGATTCGCGATGCGTGACAGCCGCCAGCGTAGTCCGCGCGTTTATCCGCGCCTGACGCAAAGCCGCGTCCGCAACTTTCAGATCCGTTTCCGCCTGTTCAAACGCCTGCCCCGAACTGGCGTTTTGACCTAAAAGAGTCTTTTGACGCTCAAACTTCTGTTCTGCGTTCTCCAACAACAGCCTGGCACTTTCGACGGAAGGAAGCTGTTCCACATCAAAGGTGTCGGAAGGGGATTGTCGAAGATCAAGGCGCGACAGCTCCTGGTTTAGCGATTGCCTTGCCTCTTCCACCGCCAATTGGTAGTCAGTCGGATCGAGTTCCAGCAATGACTCGCCAGGAGCCACGCGGTCTCCGACATCGAAGTGCATGGCTTGAACGCGCCCCTCGACTTTGGGGGTGATTGTGATTCGCTCAAATCCATGCAAGGTGCCGACCACGGAAACGCGCCGTTGCACCTCGCGGATTTCCACGGACGCAACATTAACCGGCACCGCAGCGGCCACTGTTGTTTTGGTGACGGACTCCACCTCCGATTCGGACGGTTTTCCTTGACAACCGGCCACACAAAACGTGAGGACCGACGCCAACACGAGGGAGACCTGCGGAGTCCGGAAAGCTCGGAGTACCACTCCTGCCCGGTAAAGACTATTCATGGGAACCTCGCTTGGTCTCAACCAAAAGCCCGCGAAAGAGAATGTCCAGTACGTCTTCGCATTGGCGGGCCGGTGACTTCTTTCTGCCAGCGAAATAGTTAGTGAACATAGTTCCATAAAGAAGATCGGAAATGACTTCGGTAATCTGTTCGACCGGCAATTCGCGCACAGTTCCCGCACGGATCAACTCGCGAAACAGGTTCTGCCACGGTCCCATATTCGCCTCGCGGTGAACGAAATAGGTTGGCGTCTTCCGGTCCCGAAAATGGGCTCGTTCGTGGACGAGCAATTCAACGATTTCGGGATGCTCGTCGAAGAATGTC
>CAUJKL010000030.1 GCA_963204995.1 Planctomycetota bacterium
CCCCCAAAAAATCGCCCCTCCCAAAATCCTTAAACCGCGCCCACACCCCCCCGCACTCCAAATGTTGCAATGCTCACATGAAGCGGCAGAGAGGAATCGGAGTTGTATGTGTCGAATCTGTCAGAGCCTGGTACGGCGGTCCGTGTCGATAATCATGGCATCGTTGGTTTTGGGTACGCTCGTCGCTTTCTCGCGTGCTCAGGATTCTCGAGCACCGGTCTTGCAGGTGACTCCCGGCGATGCGACTCCAAGTAACAACCGAGGCTTGACGCTTGACAACGTCGAGTCGGTGATCAGCACCGAGACACTTGGCCTACCGTCGCATTTCGTGTTCGATGGCAGCGACGCCGCGATCACCGTGCCAGATGGCGACGAACTGAATCAGAGCCCATTCTCGATCGCCGTGTGGGTGAATCCCGCCCGCGGATCGCTGGCGGATCAGAAGGGTCTGCTGGTCAAGTCGCTGCCGGCACACGAGGCACCTTGGTATCAGTGGGGTTTGTTCTTGATCGATCGTCCCGACCTGCCCGCCTCGGTCGCTTTTTATCTCAGCAAAGAGGGGCGGCTGCACCAGGTCACCGTCCGGAACGTGCCGCTCTACGAGGGCTGGACGCACCTGGCCGCGACGCACGACGGCGGAGCGATGCGGCTGTACATCAACGGTCAGCGCGTGGCCGAGACGCCAGTTCCGACAACGCCGCTGACGGTGGCTCCCACGCCGCTGGTCATCGGAGCCTACGAGCATCTCGCCCGCACGCCCACCTACTGTTACAAGGGACGAATGGCTGACATCCGTGTCTACAACGATTGCCTCGGCGACCAACGAGTGGCAGCGCTGTACCGCGAACTGCGCGATCGCTTCCCGGCACCCGAGCCACCACCCGCGCCGAGAGAAGAAACGGAATACGAGAAGAAACTGAACGAGGCACTTCGCAGCAGTCGGGACTTGTGGGGCGAGCGGCTGATCGCGAGCGGCGGCGCGACCTACGAGGGACTCCAGGATTTGCTGCAACCGCTGTTCGATGCCACGGGCGAGGCGAACACTGAGTACGGCCCTCACACCGTGCTGTTTGGCGATGACGGCGGCCAACCGCCTTACGTCGTGGCCACCGCCGACGGGCACTATCTGTATGCGGAACACACACGTTCTGGGAGGCGAATCGAGATCGAAGTTCAGGCTGACGACAAGTGGCGGGCGTTTGCGGGTGGCGCGCCGGGGACGAGTTATCCGCGGCTCGAAGGAGGCTACTATCCCATCCTGATCACGCGTCACACGACGGACACGGGCGTTCACTTCTTGCAAACCACCTTTGCCGCGCGGATTCCCGGGCTCGACCACCTGGTCGGCTTGACCGAAATCAAGCTGACCGACGCTCCGGACCAGACCGCCTGCCGCGTGCGTTTCCGCTGGCAAGGCCTTGATGAAGCGTGCTTGCGTGCGGGGCCTGAAGCCTCGATCGCCGACGGAACCATCACCATGCCGGTCGCACCCGGCCAACCCGCGTACTTGCTGTGGTCTCCTCAATCACCATTGCCCGGGTCGTGTGATGTCGATGCTGCGCTGGTGGCCCGGTGTAAGCAAGCACTCAAAGCCTATTGGGACGAACGGCTCGACACGCAACCGTTCGATGTGCCCGAACCGCTCGTGATGGATGCCACGCGCAACCTGCTCATTCAAAACCTGGTCCTCCGCTGGCGTTACAGTCTGGGCAGCGCGGTCTATCACAACGCGTTCTATCAGCCCGAAAGCAGCGACGCCTGTAGCCTGCTGGCGAAATATGGATATGCCGTTCCGGCCCGCGACGGATTGCAGAGCCTGCTGGAGATGACCAAGGGGCCAGGCAACTACACCAACTGGGAAATGGGCGAAAAGCTTTCCCACGCCGTGGAGTATTATCACTTGACCGGCGACGCGGAGTTCATTCGCAACAACACGCCGTCCTACTTGAAGATCATTGGCGAGTTCGCTCGCCAGATGCGGGACGATCCGCGCGGTCTGCTCGAACCGCAACGGTACTGCGGCGATCAGACATATCGCTCGTATACCGTGTTTCATCAGACGGTCTGTTGGCGCGGCATGCGGGACATGCGGATCGTGTGGCAGCAACTGGGCATGGACGAGGCGGTGGCGGCCTGTGGCAAAGCCGACATCGTCCTGCGCCAAGCATTGCAGGATGCGTTGCAAGAGAACGTGGCCGTTCTGCCCGACGATAGCCAGTTCATTCCCTGCCGGCTGTACGAAGACGTCCCGGTGTTCGATCCGATCACGGCGACTCGCGATGGATCGTATTGGAACCTCGTCATGCCCTATGCCATCAGCAGTGGGTTCTGGCCAGCCGATTCGCCCACGATGAATGGTGTGTCGCGTTACATTCATCAACATGGCGGAACGTTTTTGGGGATGATTCGATTCAATTATTATCCCGTCGCCATCGGCACGCATCGCCCGGGCGGACTGCCAGGATACAGCACGACGGGTGTCGATAACGTCTACATGCCGGGATACATTCGGTTTCTCGCCGATCGCGATGAAGCCGAGCGGTTGGTTCTTGCCTTCTATGGCTCGTTGGCTCACGGCATGACGCGAGGCACGTTCATTGCCGGCGAGGGCGATACGCTGGGCGCGCATCCCGACCATGACAGCCGGTCCTCGTACGGTTCGTATTGTTCGGCAAACAACACGAGCAAGTTGCTGGCTCTGCGGCAGATGCTCGTGCGCGAATCATTCGATTTCGAGACGGGCTTGCCCCAAGGCCTGTATGTGGCGCACGCCACGCCACGGCAGTGGCTTGCAGCGGGCAAGGTCATTCGGATCAAGGATGCGCCCACGGCCTTCGGCCCGCTCAGTTGCACGATTACATCGCATCTAGACGACGATCACGTCGTCGTGCATGTAGTGCCGCCGACGCGCCGTGAGCCAAACCCGCTGCGCATTCGCGTGCGTCTGCCGAGCCCGCTCAAGCTGACGAGCATCGAAGGTGCATCCGACGGCGTGGTGCTGCTGCCGGATGGCGAAACCATTGAATTGCAGCAGTGCCAGACCGATCTCGAATTCCGTGTCAATGTCGGTAGCATGTAGACGCCGGACGAGGAGAGTCGGATGGGCTCGATTCATTACGTCGCAGTTCTGCCAGACACGTTTCGATGGTGGGATGCCGCAAGGCGATGCTCAAGACGAGTGCGCCCCACAGCATTCGTAGCGAGTAGTCGTTTCTTCCTTTACCGCGTGCCTCTTCGAGCGACAACAACAACTTTTCGTCGGGAATGATCTCGAGCAATTGCTTGACCGTTTTGAGCGTCGGACTATCTGCGAGACAATCCCACGCGAAGAGCGGCTTGGTAGCTTGAACTCGCATGTCGAGGCACACTGCGTTGATTCAGACGATCCATGTGCTATGGCAACGCAATTCACTGCGCAACGAATCCCCGCCTGGTTCGTTGCGTGGTCGAAAAATCGCAGAAAAAATTCGACCGGGTCTGCCCGCACACGAGTTCCCAAGGAATTCAACGACCAACGCGGGGAAGCCACTTTTTTGACGCCACACTTAACTACTTCAAACAACAAAATTTACACCTCAGCGCAACCGGCTCCCCCAGTTGCCGCCGGGAATTGACTTGTGAAATGAGACCGATGACACTGTGGTTGGGAACCGTATTCGGTTCCTTGCCGCCAAGAGATCGATTTACGGGTTGCCGCCCGTGATCCCTTGGTTTTTTAATGCGCGGGAGTCCACAGCGGTGGCCCGCGAGTTCGATACGAGTGTCCAGCACCCGCTCTCCGAAGAAGGGGAATCAACATGTTCAACTTCCTTGCCGAGACGCTGCCGTTAAGCAGAGGAACATTCGATTGCCGCCGAACATTCTCGCGTCAGTTACTACACAGAATTGCGACACTCGCCGTTACAGCGAATGCGGTATTCATCGCACAAACTCTTTATGTACCGCTACTAAAGGCCCAGTCAAGCGAACGCCCAAACATCGTTATGATACTGGCCGATGACCTCGGGTATGGTGATTTAAGCAGCTATGGCGCGACGGACCTGCAATCGCCGAATATCGATCAGTTGGTGTCTGCGGGGATGCGCTTCGATAACTTCTATGCGAACTGCCCTGTGTGTTCACCAACGCGGGCGTCGTTACTTACCGGCAGATATCCGGAACTTGTCGGCGTGCCGGGAGTGATTCGAACTCACGCGGAGAACAGTTGGGGATATCTTGATCCCACAGCGATCATGTTGCCTACCTTGCTGAAGGTCGCCGGGTATCACACCGCAATCATTGGCAAATGGCATCTCGGGCTGGATTCTCCGAATCGGCCGAACGAACGCGGGTTCGATCATTTTTACGGCTATCTTGGCGATATGATGGATGACTACTACGACCACCGTCGTCATGGCATCAATTACATGCGACGTGAGGAAGCGGAAGTCGATCCAGAGGGGCATGCCACGGATCTATTTACGACTTGGGCTTGTGAGTATATCCAAGACAGCGCGACGCGAGAAATGCCGTTCTTTCTCTACTTGCCTTTCAATGCGCCGCATACACCCATCCAACCACCACAGGAGTGGGTGGATCGCGTAACTCATCGTGAAGCGGAAATTTCTGAGCAACGCGCCAAGCTAGTGGCGTTGATCGAGCACATGGACGCTGGCATCGGTAAGGTGATGGCGAAGCTCGACGAGACGGGGCTCGCGGATAACACACTCGTGATCTTTACCTCCGACAATGGTGGACAGTTGAGTGTGGGGGCAAACAACGGCCCACTGCGCGACGGAAAGCAAAGCATGTACGAAGGAGGAATTAAAGTTCCCCTTTGTGCGGTGTGGCCCAACAAGATCCCGAAGGGAACTCGCTCGGAAAGTATCGGCCTGACGATGGACCTTTATCCCACGGTGTGTGAGGTGGCGGGAGTTTCAGTCGATCACAAAATCGACGGCCGTTCGTTGCTGCCAGTGCTGCTTGGCCAGTCGCAAGCGGCTCCAGATCGCGATCTGTTTTTCCATCGTCGAGAAGGCGGCGAACAATACGGCGGGCTGACCATCAACGCCATGCGCCGCGGCGATTGGAAGCTGCTTCAAAACAGTCCCTTCGCACCACTCGAACTGTACAACCTCAAGGCAGACCCGCTGGAAGCAAATGATCTCGCGAAGCAAAACCGGGGCAAGTTCGTCGAGCTATCGGCGGCTCTGCGGGTGCAGATACAACGAGGTGGTGCGGTTCCGTGGCAACCGCCTGTTCGGCGCGATGTCGAATAGCAGCGGGCGGTGCTAAACCAGGGCCTTCTCCAACTCGCTCTTGATGCCTTGCTCGATCTTGCCTCGGAAAGCCAGGGCTGCGAAGGGAAGCTGGCCTTCCAAAATCGCGATCTTGTCTTCGACGGTCAAGACCCCGCTGATCGTGAAGCCAAAAGTTGTGAGCGAAAAATCGAGCTTGTTATCTTGCCACGAGCCATCGATGGCACTGACCTGATTCTTATAGTGCTCTCGTACTCGATCGATAAACACTTTGAGCTTTTCCGTTGCGTCCGCTTTGCTAAGTGTGTGCGGTACTTCCGTGCGAAATCCAGGCATCTAGTTGTCCTTCAGGTTAGTTACGGTTGTTGGCCCTGGTTAAAGTCTGCCGGATTCACAGTCTAGCAGATTCTCCGCGTGCGGAGGATTGCCACCTGGCAACTGCCAGTCGCTGACGAGCGACTTCCGTAGCGAGGCTGTTGAACGCGGGCGTTCGCAAGCGGGGGCATCGTGTGAACGAGCTGAATTTGGCGACACCGTTAGTCGAGGTCGGTGTCGTTGTAAGTCTGGCGATCTTCAGGGTGCCACAGCGGCAGGCCCTGCGCGAGCCGTTCGGCGAGAACTTCTAGTTTACTGTCGCTCCCAGGCAGTGCGGGAGTTGAGGGATACTGTTCCTCGTTTGTGTCCTCCGGTTCGAAATCCCATATACCTTCTCTGATTGCTTCCAGCACCGAATTGGCCACAGCTTGCCTCCTATAGTCACTAGCGAGAACCGAGTCTATTCGAAAGGACAGCGTCGATGCGATGGTGCCGCACTCACGTTACTCCGCCGAAGCATGCGTCGAGGTGCGGCTACCGCGCTCTCAATATCGAGTCCTCAAAATTGAAAGTCAAGCAAATGCCGAGAATCTTTATTCAGGATTGCGGCAGGGGCTTGACGCAGCGTTTTTCATCGCGCAGGTAGCCCCCGCAGTTCGTCGCGCGTCGTCCTTGGTTGGAATCAGCAAGCGGCCGACGAACAATCGTGAACGATGTCGGCGAGTGATTTAATTAGCGATTGATCGACCGCTGCACGTCGATCACCACGGCACACCGCTCCACGAACGGCAATGTAGTCCGGTTCGAGCCCTAAACCGCGAAGCACTAAATCACCACGCAAGGAACCAGCCAGAACGACTTTCATGCCGACGCGTCTTGCTTCGCGACAAAGTGACCGCAGCTCTTGCTCGCCGAGGTAATCAAACAGATTTCCGTTTGTTTTCGAGTACGTATCGAACAGAATCGCGGCGCACTCGAATTCAATGGCTTGTTGGACAATCACTTCTGGAAGTGGCGAGCCAGCAACCACATGGTCCGCGTAGATGACGGCAGCGCTCGCCACTTCACTTGGCAAACAAGCGATCGCTCTGTGCCAGCGTGTGCTCCAATCGAATTCGTCTTTGCAACATGAGAGACCGATCTTCGCGAACTGCATTCCGCCAGCTTGTCGCGCCAATTCAAACACTGCGTCGTCTTGCAACTCGCCGAGTGCGACGCTTATCGGCTTGGCCGCCGCTACGACGTGACTGATCTTGTGCCAGGTGCCTACTTCGGCAGCACCAAGCGAACCGGCCCGCGGCTCTTTGATATCGATCACATCGGCCCCACCGTTCAGTGCGGCGAGGGCTTCTGTCGAATCACGCACGCTGACCAAGAGTCCCGTCATCCGACTTCCTGCTCTCGTATCGGCAACGTTTGCCCTGACTCGGTGGCAAGTTCTGCCTGTGCCTTCGCTCGGATCTCGCGATGTGCGGCGACGAGGTTTCCGTTCAGACGCTTTAGCAACTCGTTCGTAATCGGCTCGCACCATGTTCCGCGAATCGTAATGTAGCCCTCGCACCATTGCCCCAACGCAGGTTTGACATCAACGTGCTTCCATTGCTCCGCCGATTCAGCAAGGCGAACGACGATTGTCGAAGTCTCTTCGGCCTTCTTGCGGCTGCCAAACAGGCGTGGTAGCAACGCTGGACCTTGCCCCAGAAAAAAACACTCGACAATCTCAATCGGGACTCGAATCGGCGCGCCGGGCCGCAGGTGAACGTGAAGCTGTTCGTTGGCATAGCTCAGCCGCGGCTGCCACATGAGGTAAACGCAAAGCCCGATGGCGTAAGCCAAAAGCAAGGCCGCCGCCGCAGCTGGCCATCGCAGCCACTCGTTGGCGGACGTCGCCATCACGCCGACGGCAACCGCCAGCGCCGGCGATAATACGACAATCCCCAGCGACAAAGCACGGCGATTCGTATGCAGCCAGTTGACACGAGCTTGGGACACGAGTTGAGATCCGTCTTGTCGGAGTGAGCAAAGCTAGTGAAGTCAGAGGACTTTCAATGTAGCAAAACGGACGCCTCGTTACAGGCGGGTTCGCTTGAGCAATCGCGAGTTGACGACATCGGGCTCGTGGCCACGGTGACTGGCATCATTCGGTTGAGTGGGATTCGATTCGTTCATAGCTGATTCGTCGCCAACAGCTGCGGAACACGTCGCCGGAGCAACCCGATAAACACGCTGCCTCAGAGCCCGCCGATCGCCACGGGCACCGCGATGTCCGCCCAGTGAATGAAAAACTTGGGATGAAACGAAGGGCTAATCGTCCACAGAATGTAAACAAACTGCA
>CAUJKL010000031.1 GCA_963204995.1 Planctomycetota bacterium
GCCTTACCGGCTGGACGACCGATAACGGCGATCCGGATAACTTTCTCTACTCGCTGCTTGACCTCGATAACATCGGCGACAGTGGCAACAACATGAGCCGCTATCGGAACGAGAAAGTCCATGAGCTGCTTCTTGCCGGACAGCGTGAACTCGATCCTGACAAGCGGCTTCCGCTCTATCTCCGTGCCCAGGAGCTGATCTTCGCCGACGTTCCGATCGTGCCTCTGGTCAGCACCAAGCAGCGAGCTGCTCACACATCACGCATCAAGGACTACCGGCTTCATCCAGCCATGTTGATCCGCTTGCGTAACGCTCGTTTCGAGGACGTGCCGTGAGCGGATTTCTGTTGCGGCGGCTTCTCCATGCTGCGGTGACGATGGTGGTGGCCGTATCGCTGATCTTCATCGCGATGCGACTGCTGCCGGGCAATCCGTTGCTGGCACGATTCGGCCAGCACCCGGATGCAGAGCAAATGCAACGCATCATTCACGATCAGGGCTGGGATCAGCCCATCGTGTCACAACTCGGAACATTTCTGCACCAACTGGCAACGACCGGCGACTTTGGCGAGTCGATTTCTCGCAGCAACGAGAATGTCAGCGACGAGTTGGCTCGTCGTATTCCAGCCACGATTGAACTGACGGTCGTCGCAATGCTGCTCGCCATACCGCTGGGTGTCGCTGCCGGCATCGCTGCGGCGGTGTGGCGCAATCGCTGGCCCGACCGAGCCTGCATGGCCGGTGCGATGCTTGGCGTGAGCATACCGGTGTTTTTTCTGGGGATCTGCTTGCGAGCGGTATTCACCGGCATGCCCATCGGATTTCGACTGCCCGCATTCGTCATCGACTTTGAACCGATTACGGAGTTTTATCTGCTCGATACACTGCTACGGCAACGATTCGATTTGTTCGGGACCGCAGTAAAACACATCTGCCTGCCGGCGTTGGCGCTTAGCTCGATTCCCATGTCCATCATCGCGCGCATCACGCGCAGCAGCATGCTCGAAGTGCTAGGCGCTGACTACGTTCGAACGGGCCGAGCGAAAGGAGCTTCGAGTTGGCGCGTGGTCTTGCGCCACGCCTTGCCGAATGCCGCCGCTCCGATCGTCAATATCGCGGGCTTTCAGATCGGTGTGCTGCTCTCGGGCGCAGTGCTCACGGAGACTGTCTTCGATTGGCCCGGCATGGGTAAGTACGTCGTCGATGCCGTACGTGAGAACGATTATGTCATCGTGCAAGCCGGGGCGTTCGTCATCGCGACGATGTTTGTCTCGGCCAACTTAATTGTCGACATGTTGTATCTATGGCTCGATCCGCGAACTCGTTTGTCGTAAAACCCTCCATGAAGTCTGCGGACACCATCGAATCGCCAAAACAGCGGGCCTGGATACGGCTCCGCCGCAGCAACTCCGCGCTGACAGGTGCGATTGTGATTGTCGGCTTTTTTCTCATGGCCGCGTTCTGCCAGCTAGTCGCACCCTATTCGCCCGACGCGCGCGACGCGACGGTGACGGCACCATCGGGCCCGAGTATGAAGCACTGGTTGGGTGTTGATGCCAACGAGAAGGATGTGCTTTCGCGGGTGATCTACGGCTCGCGGCTTTCGCTCTTTACCGGATTGATCTCGATCACATTCGCCGTGGCGGTCGGCGCGCCAGCTGGTGCGGTGGCAGGCTTCTTTGGCGGCTGGATCGAAACTCTCATCATGCGAAGTATTGACATCGCGCTGGCGTTCCCCAGCATCTTGATCGCCTTGCTCGTCGCGACGGCTTACAAGCCGGGTTGGTCAGCCGTCATCATCGCGGTTGGCTTGATCAACGTTCCGGTCTTTGCCCGCCAAGTTCGCGTGACGGTGCTAACCCTTCGCAATCTGGACTATGTGCTCGCCAGCCGCGCTTTAGGTGCATCGCCGCTGCATGTTCTTGGCCGAGTCATCGTTCCTGGTGTCGTGAATCCGGTCGTCGTCCTGGCTACGATGGGACTCGGAGCTGCGATCCTTGAAGTGGCGGGCCTGTCGTTTCTCGGTGTCGGCGGCGATCCAACAGAGCCCGAATGGGGCAGCATGCTGGCACAAGCCAAAGACCATCTAAGTTCGAGCGTGTGGCCAGCCGTCGGTCCAGGAGTTGCCATCTCGCTCGCCATTCTCGGTTTCAATTTGCTCGGAGACGGATTGCGCGACGCTCTTGATCCACGATTAGGCGAGCCTTAACGAACATTCTCCGCGTGTGCTGGTCGGCGATCGTGGGTTACTGCTTCGAACTTCGGAGAATCGCCCCGATCTGCTGATCGAACTGTGATCGCGGCAGAACCACATCGCAGCCCGCTTGCTCGGCGGCCGACAATCTCGCCGCGTCTACATGCGGTCCATAGGCGATGATTTTGGCATTACGGGCGATTTCTCGAAGCTTGCCGACCGTAGACGCAAGGTCGAGCTGCGGAACGACCAAATCCACGATCGCCAACACGGTGTCGTCCGTTGCACAACACGCGTCGAGCGAGGCGACGACGTCAATCGTCGCACCGGCGTCCCGTGCCAAGCTGCAAACACGAGACGAGAAGAAGAGGTCTTTCGTCAAATACAAAACATGCATCTCTGCCACCTTTGGGTTTAGACCGCTTCGGGGCCAGTTGTTCCACCGCTGATGCTGTAAACCTGTTCGACCGGCAGGACAAATACCTTGCCATCGCCAATGTTTCCTTCGGGGCCAGTCCTGGCAACGGCTTCGATCGTCGCCAGGGTGCGGTCGAGAAAGTCATCGTTGACGACAATCTCAAGCGTCACCTTTCGCAGCAAATTGGTTTTGTACTCGTTGCCACGATACATGGCTGTTTGTCCGCGTTGGCGCCCGTATCCCTGGGCGTCACAGGCCGTCATCCGCTCCACGCCGACGCGCGACAGCGCCTCTTGTAAGGGACGCAGCTTCAATGGCTGGATGATAGCAATGACGAGCTTCACACGAAACACTCCAGAGCAAACGGATACGTAACCGTTACGATACTTCACAGCCAGACGATGACAAGCCCGAGTGAATTGTGACAATCGATCCGGTTCGTATTGACCCTGAATCCCGTCGAGAGATAGACTTTTGACATATCAACAGTATTGAACGGAGTTTCTGGAAAGGCGGATATCACGGATGTCACATACTCTCGGCGTTGTCGAAATCCCTACGTTTTCCTACGCCTCGATGGCTCACTCGCTGACGACGCGGAAGTTCGGAAACAAGCCGCTCTTCGAATGGGTCGCACGCCGAGTGACTGAAACGATGTGTGTCGATCAAGTGCTCATCGTCGCTGACCCGTCCCTGCGTGATGTAATCGCTCCACTGCTCCCGGCCGATGTGACTGCCTTTTTCGGCTCGCAACGCGACCCGTTGGCTCGACTCGCGGCCGCGATTCGTGAAACTGATGCATCGTCGATCGTTCGCGTTCGAGCCGATCGCCCGTTCATCGATCCAGCGCTGATCGATCGGTTGATCTGCGATGCACATGCCCATCCACGCTGCGACTACGTGGGGTATATTTCTCGCGACGGAGGTCAACTGCTTCAGTCGCAGTTAGGCATCTTTGCGGAGTGGTGCCGTGCCGAGTCAATTTTAGCAGCCGATCGAAAAGCCACGGAATCCCTGGATCGACAACAATCGACTCGCTATGTCTCGTTGCATCCCGAAGAGTTTCAGCTGCGTTTTCTGCCTGCTCCGGCCGAGGTCGATCGCGATGATTTCCGCCTGGCGATTGACCACGAAGAGGATTGGGAACACGCCCACGTGATCTTCGACGCACTGGGGCCCGAACGGCTCGATTGGCGGCACATTGCCGAACTACTCGCCGAACAGCCGGAGCTCAGAAAGAAGATGGCTTTGCTGAACCGTGCCTGTTCGACCGTCGATTGAGACGGCACCGCAAGCGGCAGTTATGCTAGCGATGGCCGCGCCCCGGCATAATTGATACAACCGCTACGATCACTCTAAAGTTCCTCTCTTGAGATGTCGAAGTTGATAGCGGCGGACTCGTTCTGTTCGCGCCAGACTCCTGAGAGAGAGGCAGAGTGATGCTGCGGAAGCTTTATTGCATCGGATTGTTGTCATTGGTTTCCTCGTCGTTAGGCTGCGCGTTGTGCTGTAGCCCGGACGACTGCAACTACGGTGCTTATGGTGGACGGTGGCAGCGGCACGACATGTCGAGCGGTCGGGTCGGTTCAGCGTTCGCGGAAGCCGGCTACGATTCAGTCGGGAACGCGGTCGAGGCAGTGCATACTCCCGAGCCAGAGCGCCTTCCGGGCGACGACGGCATCCGTTCCATCAGCTACGACGAAGTGTCTTCCTACATCGAGTAGTATGCCCGCCGCTTCGTTGTAGTGGTGGTCGTTAATTGCGGCTTGCATCGGCGCACTCTTTTCTTCTGCTCGCGGCTCAGTTACGGTTAGGCTTCGCTTTTGCAACGCCGCCGTCCATCAACCGTCGAGTAGAACGTTATGACCAGCAGTGACCCGGTACATGATGCGTCAACCGTCAATGACGTCATTCTTACCGAATCACCGCCGAGAACCATCACAGGAATCCTCGGTCGGCTCGGCCCTGGGTTGATCATTGCCGGGTCGATCGTCGGCTCCGGCGAGTTGATCGCGACGACGGAGACAGGTGCGAAGGCCGGCTTTTGGTTGCTGTGGTTGATCCTGATCGGCTGCGTGATCAAGGTCTTCGTGCAAGTTGAAATGGGCCGCTACACAATCATTAGCGGTAAGACGCCGCTGGATGCATTGTCCGAAGTTCCCGGCCCTCGTATCGCAGGTCGTGGAAACTGGTTGATCTGGTATTGGTCGCTCGTGTTTCTGGCTACGATCGGACAAGTTGGCGGGATCGTGGGCGGCGTCGGGCAAGCCCTGCAAATCAGCATTCCGTTGACCGATGCGGGGCGTCAGTTCAATACGCAGCTGGATGCGGAGATGGAGTATCGCGTGGCGAACGCTCAACTGGGCCTGGCTCAGCGACGCGATGAGCAGGCAGGAACAGATGGCGATGTCCGTGGAGCTTCGCAAGTTGAAGACGCTCGTGCGGTCGTCCAACGCCTCGGTCCTCAGATTGTTGAAGAGCGAATCGCCGTAGCTAGACAGCGAATCCAAGTTGCAACCGGCGACCAAACTGCGCTTCTGCAACAGGCGCTGGCAGTCGTCGAGTCGCGGATCGCGGAGTTCGGTAACGAGCCCGAACAGGTATTTAACATCGACGCGGACAAGAGCAAACCCCAGGAGCTACAAGCCGCCGTGAAAGCACTTGGGCGACGCACTGCCAATGATGATAAGATTTGGGCTGTTCTCATCGCTATGCTGACCGCAGTAGTCCTCGTTGTCGGTCGGTACGGATTGATCCAATCCTTCTCGACCGCGATGGTTGCGTCCTTCACAATGATCACGGTGATCAATCTCGTGATGCTGCAGAACAATGCCTACTGGCAAGTGAGTCTCGGCGACATCATCGATGGTATGAGCTTTCAGCTCCCGCCAGCACCGCCGGGTCAAACACAACTGAGTGTTGTGGCGATTGCTCTAGCGACGTTCGGGATCATCGGTGTCGGAGCGAACGAGTTGATTGCCTATCCGTATTGGTGCCTGGAGAAGGGCTACGCCCGCTTCACGGGCAAGCGAGACGATACGCCCGAATGGGGCGAGCGGGCACGAGGTTGGATGCGAGTGATGCGTTGGGACGCCTGGTGCTCGATGGTGGTTTACACCTTCGCCACCTTGGCGTTTTATCTGTTGGGAGCCGCCATTCTCGGCCGCATCGGCCTGCAACCTAAAGGCACGGACATGATTCGCACGCTGGGTGTCATGTATGAGCCGGTGTTCGGCTCCGTGGCGCGTTGGATATTCCTGTTCGGAGCATTCGCAGTTTTGTACTCGACGTTCTTCGTCGCCACCGCAAGTCTGGCTCGCGTAGTTACCGATGCAACTCGCGTGATGGGAATCGGCCCGACGACGGAAGCCGGTTACAAACGCGGCATCCAGGTCGTGTGCGTACTCTTCCCATTTATGTGCGTGGCCGTCTATTGTTTGTTCAGCGAACCGGTCGTGCTCGTCCTGATCGGCGGCGTCATGCAAGGCGTGATGTTGCCCATGCTCGCCGGTGCAGCGATGTTCTTCCGTTACAAACGATGCGACTCGCGACTCACTCCCGGCGCAATCTGGGATGCGTTTCTATGGCTGTCGGCGATGGGACTGTTGGTGACGGGGCTGTGGACCGTTTGGTCGAAGGTCGGGCCTTATGTCACGGGGTGAATCGGACAAGCTTTGGATGTTTCGTTGAGGGTTGAGGGTTGAGGGTTGAGGGTTGAGAGTTGAGAGTTAGCACGGGGTGAATCGGTTAGGCTTTGAACGCTGCGACCGTTTTGTACGTGTCGCCAAGCACCGACTTGCTCGGCCAGCCTAACCAGGACTCCAAAACGGTGGCATAGACCTGGCGGAAATCGGTGTGGAACTTCAGGTCGCCATCCTCCAGATCAGTCAGGCTGGGATGTTTGCCGATCAAGCCCGGCCGGACTTTGTTGCCCGCCAAAAACATCGGGGCCGCCGCACCATGATCGGTGCCTTCGCTGGCGTTTTCTGCGACTCGCCGTCCGAACTCGCTAAATGCAAGTACTGCGACACGTTCGCCGTGGCCGTGATGGTTGATGTCCTTGATGAACGACGAGACGGCACCACCGAGCTGACTCAAGAGCACTGCGTGAGCTGCCGGCTGTTGCGAGTGCGTGTCGAATCCGTCAAGTGTCACGTAGTACACTCGCGTGCCTAGTCCGGAATCGATCAATTGCGCAACCGTCTTTAACTTCGTGGCAAGTTCGTGATCAGGATAGCTGACGGGCGTCTTGTAATCGCGACTGGCCTGTTCAACGCGTTGACTGGCTTCCAAAGCAACGGTTGTTGTCGACTGAAGGAAGCCGAGTATCGAATCGCTATCTTCGCGACTGGACGACGCGAGCTTGGAGATGGTCGAACGGACATCCTTGTCGCCACGGTCGTTCAAACGAAAACTCTCGAGTGAACTGATCGATGGCACGCTCACGCCTGATGCGGTCAGGGCGAAGGGCTGCTTCTCGTGCCCCAGGTGCAAGGCCAACGAGACGCCCGATTTGTCGGCTTGCGAGGCATCCAGATAACGACCCAGCCAGCCCGTCGTCCGCGTATCACTCTTGCGTTGGCAAGTGTGCCAGATGTCCATCGACTCGAAGTGCGAACGGTTGGGCTCGGCGTAACCGACACCTTGCACGATTGCCAGGCTGTTGTCTTCGAGCAGGTCGGCTAAGCCGCGAGCCGATGGATGAAAGCCGAGCGAGTCGTTGATCTTGAGGACGTCGCTGGCGGGGATCGCGAGCGTGGGCCGACTGTTGCGATAGGCTGGATCGGTAAATGGTACGACCGTATTCAAGCCATCATTACCGCCGGACAACTGCACAACGACGAGGATCGTTTCTTTGGCATCAGTCGCCGCCGCAGCAGCCGCACGGAGGAAGCCAGGGACGGTCGCTCCCAGCGACACAACGGCTGATGTGCCCAAGGTCGTCCGCAGGAATTCACGTCGATTCGATCTCATGGTTTATTCCTCGCTTATTAAAGTAGATCCGACACTCCGTGACGGACCAATCCCGCCACGGAGTGTCGGGGCTACATAACTTGAAATTCCGGAATCGTGCTGAGTGCGTGAATCGCTTCCGCGATCCGCTGGCTTCGATCACCGGGGCGGTTAACAACTTCGACCAGCTGTTCTTTCACGTTTTGTGGGGGCTCCACAGCCAAAGTTAATTCAAAAAGCCGATCGACGATCGTTGGCGCGGAGTCCGCATCGAGCCGAGCGAAATACTCCTTCAGATTTCCACCCGCGAAGCGAGTCTTTTCGTCGCGAATGATGCGACCGATGACGTTGGCTCGCCCTAACAGAGTCGACGAATTGATCCAGGCACGGCCACCGTCCCATCCCTTCACGTTGGGCGGATAGAACAATCCCTGGCCGAGCGAATCTAAATCGTCGCCGAGTTGATACGCGTTGGCCGATCCTTCTAGTGTGCGTAGCAAGCCAACAACGAGATCGACCGGCGAACGGACTTTGCGACCAACGACATGTTCGGAATGAAACAGTTGGCTCGTCAGAATCCGGCGGATAACATGACCGATGTCCCACGCGTGCTCTCGCAACTCGTTCGCCAGCGGCGCTACCAGTTCGTCACTGGCAACAGGTTCGTCGAACATGAAGTATCGAATCAACTTGCGCACGATGAACTGTGGGGCGGCTGGCTGGTCGAGGACGATGTCGATCGACTCTTCTTCCGGCATGGGGCCGTTGCGGCCAAGAACTGATTTCGTGCCAGCGTCATGCTGAAACCGATTGAAACGAAAGCTGCCGCGACGAATCTCCCAACCCGTGAAGCAGCGAGCCAACTCCTGGATGTCCTTCTCGCTGTAGTTGCCTTCGCCCAGACAGAACAGTTCCATCAACTCGCGAGCGAAGTTCTCATTGGGATGAGCCTTTCGGTTCGTTACGGAATCGAGGTAGATCAACATCGCGGGATCGCGAGAAATCGCGTGCGTCAGCTTGCCAAAGTCGCCGAGTGCGTACTGGCGAAAGAGGCGATTCTGGTTGTACATCGTGCGCGAGTCTTCGACCTTCGCCGCGCTGGTCGCAAAATGCCCATGCCAGAAGAGTGTCGTCTTTTCCAGCAGCGGGTGCGGCGTGCGGAGCATCACATAGCTCCACCATGCCGACAGCTGCTTGGGATTGCCGGACGCCAGGATCGTTGTTGCGAAGGCATCGCTGTCGCGTTCGAATTCGGCATCCAAGTTGGGCGCGACTAGCCCCGCCACGATCTCGTCGGGATCTTGGGCAACGGCGGCATCAATCGCCTTCGACTTGGAACCGAAGCCGGCCCGGCGTAATAAGTGGGCCGCGCGAGTCCGGTTCCAAGGTTGTTCGTCGGTCGGGCGGTAGGGCGTCCAAGCCCACGTCGGGTCGATCGCAGTATTTGTCATCGCCTAGTTCTCTTCGTTGTTATTCCGCGGCATAAACGATCTCGATCGACGCTCGCAACGTGCCAGCGGATGTTCCCAGATCGAACGACGCACTTTCGGCAGCCTCAAGCAAGCCCAACAGATCGCCGATCGCTCGCTCGGCTTCTTCCTTGCTGTTTCCCTCGGCCAGCATGTTTTGCGCGACGAGTTGGCCGCGATTATCGGCGAGGATGTCGCCGATGCCGCTCGCGTTCAGCTTGACGATGGTGTTCAAATCAGAAGCCTGCCGGTCGCCCTTGCCGACGGCCTGGGCCAGTTCTCGGGCGAGTGCTGTCGTACTCGACACGATAAAATGCTCGCCGACAAACGCGACCGATGGCGAGAAGTTGTAATGGATCTTCATTCCGGCATCGCTGGCGTCTTTTTCGGCAAGATACGTGGCGCTGACTATCTGATAGTTATCTTCCTTCTCGATATCGAGGTTGAGTTGCGGTTGGCCGTTCATCGCTCCGGTGATGTTGAGAAAACCGATCAGGCTCTGATAGGTCCGCCGAAAATCAGGACCGACCGTTTCGGGGTTCTTGAGCCGGAAGACGGCTGCAAAGGCGGGCAGTTTGATGGCGGGTTTTGGCGCGTCTTCGGCGTAGGCCTGTCGAGTCACAACGAGTTGGATCTCCGGGTGAACTTCACCGAGAATGTCTTCGCCAAAATCCTTCCCTGAAAACAACGTCGACAGGGTGCTGTCGGCCTTCGCGAACTGATCGACGATGTTGTCCGTGAACAAATCGCCGGCTCGCAACCACATCGTGGAAACGTCTCGATAGGTGGAAAGCGTGAGCAGCTGATTCTCGATTTGGATCGGAAGCGGAGCTCGCCCTTTGCCGTCAGGGCCAAAATAATACTCGCGGGCTTCGGTGGTCCAGTCTTGCTGATGAGGCGTCGCGAATTCGAGACGCGTGTGTTGTTGGTCGAGCGTCAAAGACGCTGTGACATAAGGTGTGTGCTGAAACGTATCGAGCAAACCGCCCACGAGCAGCTCCGCGACCGGGTTGTCCGTCTTGCCGGCAAACAGCGCTTTGGCAATTCCCCCGTTGCGAATTGTTTCCACGTTGACATAGCCCCAAGCGGTCGCAGCGTCGCCAGTTTTCGAGCGGGCTTCTAGGAAGCGTGGATTGTTGCCGAGGGTTGTTTCGGGTTTGTCGAGGTACGCGTCCAGAACGGCTTTCCCCGACTCCGACTTGTTCGTCACGAACAGCCACCGCCCCAGCGTGGCGAAGCGCGCCTGATCAGCTTGATGCACGGTGATGCCCCGGTACTCGCCGGACTTCACGGGATCGGGATTGCCGGCGTCTTTGGCCGCCGCGCGAGCGAGATCGATCAGCGTTTTGAGCAACTTGGGAGCGGCCTCTTCATCACGAGCCTTGACGAGCAACACAACTCCCTGCGACTGAGCATCGAAACCGATCGCGATACCGCCTTCCGTCAGAGACTCCAAAATCTGCGGCCAAGTCTGTTCGAGCCTGGCTTCGATGATGGCGACCGCCACCCTGAACTGAAGGAATTGCTTGTTATTGTAGGCGTCGCGGACGCCTTCCAACTTCTCGATCCGCTGCCGCAATGGATGATCTTCCAGGACTTCCAGCAGCGACTTCGGTTGGGGAACCTCGGCGTACAAGATGGTCGATGGCGGGAACAAGTCGGCCGCCGTGCGATCATCGGCGACACCCAAGGAGGCAACGAATAGCAAAGTCAGTAGGCTAATTCCGGCATTACGAATGGCGACCACCGCAGTTCTCCTCAGGTTATCGAGCGGGAAGCATTTGGATTCGCCGCATTATACCCGTGGTCCTAAGTTCGAGTTTTGCATTTTTTTGGACTGCGGTGACTTGTCACCGCTTTGCTCTTCAGTGCGAAGCACTTTTTCAGCATCACCGCAACTTACATTGGATAGCGAATAATTGGCTCCGAGTCGAAAAATACCAAAGCGGCGATGAATCGTCGCACTCCAAAAGGTGCAAAACTCGAACTAAGGCGACGTTTCGTGAATCGCGAAAAAGTCTCGATCCGCCGAGCGATCGAAGCCGCCCTGCCGCAAGTCCACTTCTGCGGAATCGTCTCGACAACGGTGCATAGGTGTTTCAGACGTTACAAACCAGCGTTTTGGAGGTCATCAACAACGTGGAAAGTTTGACCTCCCTTAGATTTGCGATGATAATCGAGTTTGCATGGAGGCATGCGCCAGCGAGTCACTTGCTTGTCAGCGTTGCAAACCAGCCCCATCGTTTAGGCGGCTCCGATATGGGCCTGCCAGATCCTTAACGTGTGCGGCAATACGCCAAACACCTCAACTCTATTCGCAGTTCGATTGCCATGAAGACTTGCCCAAGTTGCAACGCGAAATTGACGGACGAAGAACTCCAAGCCGGACATTGCGAAGTCTGCGACGCCGCTTTCGAGCCGCAACTTGCGACACCACCGTCGTCGGAGCCGCCAGCCGACAATCAAAACTACATGCAGACTGTGGATGCGAACGCGTTACCGATCGATCTCGACTCGGATGCGATCGACTTCGACGCGTTGCCGGAGTCGCCCCAGGGCGCGGACGTCGGTCGCACGATCGATTCCTCTTTCACCGTCGACCAGGAATCGGCAGGCGACCGCAAGTACATGCAGACCGTCGATGCGTCAGCCTTGCCCATTGAGCGGGATTCCGATTCGCTCGAATTCGATTCGGCGATTGAAGACGACGATGACAAACGCAGCAAGCAAACGATTGCTGCCGTCGACCTGGCGGCGACGATCGACAGCGACTCGGTCGGCGTGGACATCCCAACGGTCGCTCCTCATCCGCCAGTGGAACAAGCCTACACGCAAACCGTCGAAGCCATCGATTTGCCGGAATCTGCAGATTCCGACTCGATCGATATGGATATCCCTCCGACTAGCAGCGCCAAGGCCTACACACAGACGATCGACGCGTCACAACTCCCGATCGAACTGGATACCGATTCTGTCGATGCCGACTCGTTGCCGAGCGTTGAGACACCAGCGCGTCCGAACTACAACCAAACGATCGACGCATCACAACTGCCGTCGAATGGTGATTCCGATTCCGTCGACTTCTCTCAAGGTGCATCGGCACCGAAGGACGTCGGCATCGGCAAGACGGTTGATGCCGTGAACCTGAACCTCGATCAAGACACCGACTCGATCGATGGTTTAAAGGGCGAGGGGAGTACTGACGCCACAATCGACTCGGCTTCGCTGCCAGCATCTGGCGTTAAGCCGGGAACCGTCTCAGAGATTCACGGCATGCAAACGGTCGATTCCGACGCCGGTTCCGTCGCCGCGCCCCAAGATGGGACGGTCAACGAACGGAAGTATATGGCGACAGTCGATTCGGCAGATATCGACGGTGGTGATCCAGGCACTCTGCCAGAACGTCAGTACGCGGCGACGTACGACTCGAGCGTCGTGGGCGATGACCCCAAGGCAATGAACGACATGTGGGCCGGCGATCAGAACGCTGGTGCCTCGCCTCGCATGACGATCAAGGGACGCGAGGAGCCTGTTCGGACATCGAGCCAGTCGCTGGTTGTCCAACGCCGTGCTTTCCGTGAAGTCAGCGAGGATCAATCGTTCGGCGGTAACGCGGACTACGACTTGGTGAAGAAGCTCGGCGAAGGCGGCATGGGTGTCGTGTACGCCGGTCGCCAGGCATCGATCGATCGTACGGTGGCGATCAAGATGCTCAAGCCACACATGGCGGCGGATCAGGGGCAAAGGAACAAGTTCCTGGCCGAAGCCGTCATCACCGGCGACTTGGATCATCCGAACATTGTGCCTATTTATGATCTAGGTGCGAATGCCGAAGGGGCTCTGTTCTACGCCATGAAGTGCGTGAAAGGCACACCGTGGGACGACTGCATCGGCGAGAAGAGCTTGTCCGAGAACATCGAAATTCTGCTCAAAGCTTGCGATGCTGTGGCGTTTGGACACTCGCGAGGCATCATCCACCGCGATCTGAAGCCGGAGAACACAATGCTCGGCGGCTTCGGCGAAGTCTTGGTCATGGACTGGGGCCTCGCGCTGCCGTTTGGCAAGTTCGAGAAGTCGCGAAGCATCACGCCATCGGCCAGCATGGGCGGCACTCCCG